>DASPWV010000236.1:0-12052 GCA_035637635.1 Vicinamibacterales bacterium
GCTGAATGCGGCCAGCTCCGTCTTCTTCACCGTGCCTTTGCGAGTTCCCATGACGATGTAGTGCCGTTCGTCGAACTCCTGGACCGCAAGCATGGCGGCAATCTTCTCGCCGGCTTCCATCTGCACCAGATTGGCGATGGCTTTCCCGCGGCCGTCGGCGCCCACATCGGGGATCTCGTGAACTCTCAGCCAGTACGCGCGGCCGCGATCCGAGAAGATCATCATGTACGCGTGGGTGGACGCGACGAACAGGTGATTGACGACGTCCTCTTCCCGCGTCCGCATGCCGATGCGGCCCTTGCCGCCGCGCCGCTGATTCCGGTACGTCGAAATCGGCGTCCGTTTGATGTATCCGGTGTCGGTCACCGTGATCGCGACGTCCTCATCGGCAATGAGGTCCTCGATGCGCAACTCGCCCTCGGCATCGAGAATGACGGTGCGCCGATCGTCTCCAAACTTGTCGCGCACCTGCCGCAGCTGGTCGACCACAATCTGCAACAAGAGCCGCTCGCTTGCGAGAATCGATCGAAGCCGCTCGATCACTTTCATCAACTCCGCGAGCTCGTCGAGGACCTTCTGGCGCTCGAGACCGGTGAGCCGCTGGAGCTGCATGTCGAGGATGGCCTGCGCCTGGATTTCTGTGAGGCCAAACTGCGTGACGAGCCCCGCTCTCGCTTCAGGCGGCGCCTTCGATCCTCGAATCAGCGCGATGACGGCATCGAGATGATCGAGCGCGATCTTGAGGCCTTCGAGCATATGCGCGCGTGCTTCCGCCTTTCTCAGCTCGAATTCGGTGCGCCGGCGGACGACCTCCCGCCGGAATTCGATGAACTGCTCCAGCACCTCGAGCAGATTCAGCACGCGCGGCCGGCCGCCGACGATAGCCAGCGTGATGATGCCGAATCCCTGCTGCAGTTGAGTGTGCTTGTACAGATTGTTCAGAATGACGTCGGCAATCTCGCCGCGCTTCAACTCGATGACGACGCGCATGCCGTCGCGATCGGACTCGTCGCGGATGTCCGAGATGCCTTCGATGGTCTTGTCGCGAACGAGATCGGCAATGCGCTCGATGAGACGCGCCTTGTTCACTTGATACGGGATCTCGGTGACGATGATTTGCTGGCGGTCGCCCTTTTTGGTGGTCTCGATCTCCGCCTTCGCCCGGACTTGAATGGTGCCCCGTCCCGTCAGGTACGCCTCGTGAATACCTGCGCGACCGACGATCGCGCCGGCGGTCGGGAAATCAGGACCGGGGATGATGCGAATGAGCTCCTTGAGACGCTGCTCGCGCGTCAGGCGCGGCGCGTTCGGATCGACCAGAAACGTGTTTTCAATGAGCCAGATCGTCCCGTCGCAGACCTCGCGCATATTGTGGGGGGGCACGTTGGTCGCCATGCCGACCGCGATACCCGTCGACCCATTGACTAGAAGATTCGGGAACGTCGTGGGGAGAACCAGCGGCTCCTCAAGCGTTTCGTCGTAATTCGGAGCGAAGTCCACCGTGTCCAGCGGCAGGTCGACCATCATCGATTCGGCGAGCGCCTCGGGACGACACTCCGTGTACCGCATGGCCGCCGGCGAATCGCCATCGACCGAGCCGAAGTTCCCCTGGCCGTCGATGAGCGGATAGCGCATGTTGAAGTCCTGCGCGAGGCGCACGAGCGTGTCGTATGCCGCCTGGTCGCCATGCGGATGGAATTTCCCGATGACCTCGCCGACAACCGCCGCGCATTTGCGGTATCCGCGGTTCGAGGCGAGACCCATCTGGCGCATCGCGTACAGCACGCGGCGATGCGCGGGTTTGAGGCCGTCGCGTACATCGGGCAGCGCTCGCCCGATGATGACGCTCATGGCGTAGTCGAGATACGAGCGGCGCATCTCGTCTTCGATGTTTACGGGAATTCTTGCTTCAGTGGTCACGTCGGTAGGTGTAGGTGGCGCGAGCCTGCAGCCCTGCGCTGTAGTGGCGGGGCTTTAGCCCCGCCGTCTCAGATATCCAAATTACGCACGTCGAGCGCGTTCTCTTCGATGAACTTGCGGCGGGGCTCCACCTGATCGCCCATGAGCGTCGTGAACATCTGATCCGCTTCCGTGTGATCGTCCGCCTTCACCTGCAGGAGCGTTCGCACCTCAGGATTCATCGTTGTCGTCCACAGCGTGTCAGGGTTCATTTCTCCCAGGCCCTTGTAGCGATTGACGGCAACGCCCTTGCGGCCAAGCGCAATGAAGTGATCGACGAATTCGTCGAGCGATCGCATCTGCAGCGACCCGTTTGCCGATGGTCCGCGCGGCGGCGCTGGCGGACCGGAAGGAGCGGCAGCTGCGACGTCTGCCTCCGCCGCCACGGCGCTCACATTCTCGTCCGCCTGTTCAGCCTCGGCTGAGGCCAGTGTGCGAACTTCGATTGGCCCCTGGCGCATTCCCCGCACGACCTCGCGAACCTCCGAGTAACTCGCCGCGAGCGTCCGGTACTCGCCAGCCGTGATGAAATCGATTCCAATGTGCACGACACGCGGATAGCCACTGGAGCGGTCTTCGATGCGCAGCATCCATGCGTTGTGCTCCTCGTCGCGCACCACCGTGACATCACGAACCGGTGTGGTAAGTTGCGCAGCAACATCCTGGAGGCCTGACTCGTTCTCGAAGAACGCTTTGTTGCGCGCATCGCGCTCGAGCAGCGCTTCGACAACATCCCTCGCATGACCGCGCCGCTCAACCGCCTGCATGACTTTCTGGTAGCCCATCATCCGGTGCAGGAGCTTTTCCAGCGCCTCTCCGAAAAGCTCCTGACCGTCGGCGAGCTTGATCAGACGCGACTCGACCGCGCGATGCGCGAGAAAGTTCTCGAGCGCGCGCTCGTCCTTGATGAACGTCTCCTGGCGGCCACGCTTCGCCCGGAAGAGCGGCGGCTGCGCGATGAACACGTGCCCTGCTTCGATCAGCGCGGGCATCTGCCGGTAGAAGAACGTCAGGAGCAGCGTCCTGATGTGCGAACCGTCCACATCTGCGTCAGTCATGATGATGACGCGGTGATAGCGAAGCTTGCTGAGATCGAAATCCTCGGTGCCAATCCCACAGCCGAGAGCCGCGATCATGGTTTTGATTTCCTCGCTGCTCAGCATCTTGTCGAGACGCGCTTTCTCGACATTCAGGATCTTGCCGCGGATCGGAAGGATGGCCTGAAACCGGCGATCGCGTCCCTGTTTTGCTGAGCCGCCGGCGGAATCGCCTTCGACGATGTAGATCTCGGCCTGCGATGGATCGGTCTCCTGACAATCCGCGAGTTTGCCGGGCAGCGAGCTGCCATCGAGCGCGCCTTTACGTCGCACGAGGTCTCGCGCCTTTCGAGCGGCTTCGCGCGCGCGCGCCGCGTCGGCGGCCTTGGAGACGATGCGCTTGGCGACTGCGGGGTTCTCTTCGAGATACGCGCCGAGCTTGTCGTTGACGATTGCCTCGACAATGCCTTTGACCTCGGTGTTGCCGAGCTTTGTTTTCGTCTGACCCTCGAATTGCGGCCGCGGGATCTTGACGCTGATGACCGCCGTCATGCCCTCCCGGATATCGTCGCCGCCGATGTTTGCGTCCTTCAGGTCCTTGGTGAGGTTGCTCTTCTGCGCGTAGTAATTGATCGTGCGGGTGAGCGCAGATCGAAACCCGGACAGATGCGTTCCACCTTCATGCGTGTTGATGTTGTTGGCGAACGAGAACTCCTGCGGGTTGTAGCCGTCGTTCCACTGCAGCGCGATTTCGAGATCCGCTCCCTCGCGCTCCCCGCGCATGTAGATGGCCTTCTCGTTGACGAGCCCCTTGTTCTTGTTCAGATGTTCGACGAACGACACGATGCCGCCGTCGTAATGAAATCGGTGGCTCTTGCCGTCGCGCTCGTCGGTGAGCGTGATCAGCACGCCGGCATTGAGAAACGCGAGCTCGCGCAGACGCTGGGCGAGCGTGTCGAAGCTGAACTCCGTTGTTTCGAAGATTTGCGAATCGGGCTTGAATGTAATCTTCGTGCCGCGCTTCTTCGTCGTCCCGGTGATGGAAAGATCGCCGAGCGGCTTTCCCCGCTCGTACGACTGCTGGTACACCTTCTCGTTGCGCCAGATCTCGAGATCGAGCCGCTCCGCGAGCGCATTCACCACCGAGACGCCGACGCCGTGCAGTCCACCCGACACCTTGTAGCTCACGTTGTCGAACTTGCCGCCGGCATGGAGGACGGTAAGCACAACTTCCGCCGCCGATCGGCCGCTCTCGTGCTGGTCAACGGGAATGCCGCGCCCGTTGTCGACGACGGTGACGGAGTTGTCGAGATGAATCGTCGCGTGAATTTCTGACGCAAATCCACCCAGCGCTTCGTCTATCGAGTTGTCGACGACTTCGAAGACCAGGTGATGCAACCCGGATGGTCCCGTCGAGCCGATGTACATGGCGGGCCGTTTCTGCACCGCCTCGAGGCCTTCGAGGACCTTGATGCTTTCGGCGCCGTATTCGTCGACACCTCCGGGCGCACCGTTACCGTTGGTCAGCGTTTCTTCGGTTTGAGACATTGGTCGGCCGTGAAATCAGACCCGCATCGGCATGATTACGTAGGTGTAGTCATAACCGTTGCTGCCCACGGGCTTCATGACAGCCTGACTGACTTCGTCCTTGAGCTCGAGCGCAATCACGTCTGTGTCGATCACGTTCAGAAAATCGAGCACGTACTGCGCGTTGAAACAGATGGTGAGCGGCGGCCCGCCATACTCGATGGTCAGCGGCTCGCGCGCCTCGCCAAATTCCGGGCTGCTCGACGTCACTTCAACTTTGCCTTTGTCCAGACTGAACTTCACCGCGCGCGATCGCTCGTTCGACAGAATGGCCACTCGTCGGACGGCCTGCGTCAGGCGATCGCGCTCGAACTCGACGTGCTTGTCGTTGCTCTTCGGAATGACCTTCTCGTACGCAGGAAACTGCCCGTCGATCATTCGCGAGATCAGCAGCCTCGGACCGATCTCGAAAAACAAATGGTTCTCGCCGCGCTCGTACTCCACGTCCACTTCGCCTTCGCTGAGAAGCCGCGCGAGTTCCGACAATGTTTTTCGCGGAAGAATGGCTTTGATTTCGTCTGCGCTTTTGACAGCCGGCTCTCGCCGCGCATTGACCAGCGCAAGGCGATGACCGTCGGTTGCCACGAGCGTCATCGAGTCGCCGCGCAGCACGAAGAGTGCGCCGTTCAAGTAGTAGCGCGTGTCCTCTCCGGTGATCGCAAACTGCGTCTTCGCAACCATCTCGCGAAGAACACTGCCTTTGATGGTGGACTTCGCGGCGCCGCCCGATTCAGGCAGGCTCGGAAAGTCCTCGCGTGGCAGCGTGGGCATGCGCGATTCAAACCGTTCCGCAGACACCTTGACCCCGCTGCCGCCCTTCTCCGTCTCCAGCCTCACGTCAGCCTCCGGCAGCGCGCGAACGACTTCGTACAGCTTCTTCGCCGGCAGTGTGACCGCGCCGGCTTTTTCGACGGCCGCTTCACAGCGGCTGCGCAGCGCCACCTCGAGATCCGTTGCCAGCAACGTCAACTCGTTTCCCGTGGACTCGATCAGAACGTTGGCCAGGATCGGGATGGTGTTCTTGCGCTCGACGATTTGCTGGAAGAATTGCAGTTCACGCACAAGATCGCTTTTCCTGGCAACCAATTCCATGTGCGGCTGACCTCGTCTGACAGGGCTTGTGGGCCCGCGTGTCCGGAACCTCTATAGAGGTTAAAAGAGTGTAGATAAATTATACAGTAAGAAGGTGCTGTTGACGAAATTTGTTTGGGCTGTAAATTGTTTGGGCTCAATAGTTTACGCTGTGGATTTTTCCACTGAACCACTGTGTGCAAACCTGCTGCTCCTGGCGCTCGATTTCCGTGTCCACAACCGTCCACAAAAGCTCAACAATCCCTTGTGGACGAGCTCGTCCTCACTTCACTGATTCCATCAGGCCGCTGATCAAGCTATCGAAGCTCTTCTCCTTCTTGCGGAGGTCTTCAACTTTCCTGACTGAATGAATAACCGTCGAGTGGTGCTTGCCGCCGAAGCTGCGTCCGATTTCTGGCAACGACGCGTGTGTGAGGTGCTTGCACAGATACATCGCCACCTGTCGGGGCATCGCCACGGATTTCGAGTTGTTACGTGATTTGAGATCGGTGAGCTTCAACTGGAAGTAGTCCGCGACGAACTTCTGAATGTGTTCGATTGTAACGGCCTTGTCGTCATGCTCGAGCACGTGGCGTAGAACATCCTGGGCAAGCTCGATCGAGAGACTGCGGCCGGTCAGCGACGCGTACGCGATCAGCCGGATGAGCGACCCTTCGAGCTCGCGAATGTTGGATTTGATCCGGCTCGCGATGTACATCGCGACGTTGTCGGGCAGCGGAATGATTTCGGCCTCGGCTTTCTTCTTCAGAATCGCGACTTTGGTCTCGATGTCCGGCTGCTGAATGTCGGCAATCAGGCCCCATTCGAAACGCGATCGCAGCCGCTCCTCGAGCTGCGGAATTTCATGCGGCGGTCGATCGCTGCTGATGACGATTTGCTTCTGCGCATCGTGCAGCGCGTTGAACGTGTGGAAGAATTCGTTCTGCGTGCCTTCTTTTCCAGATACGAATTGAATGTCGTCGACGAGCAGCACGTCGACGCTGCGGTAGCGTTCGCGGAAATCGAGCACGCGGTCGAAGCGGACGGCGTTGATCATCTCGTTCATGAATCGCTCGGACGAGATGTACGTCAGCTTGAGATTCGCCCCGTGCTGCAAGACGTACTGACCGATTGCGTGCATCAAGTGCGTCTTCCCAAGTCCCACACCACCGTAAATGAACAGCGGGTTGTACGAGCGCGACGGCGCCTCGGCGACCGCGCGACACGCGGCATGCGCAAACTGGTTCGAAGGGCCGACAATGAACGTGTCGAATGTGTACCGCGCGTTGAGACCGGCTGGAGCGCCGACGCTCACCGTGCTTTCGGCTTGCGGCGGTGCGACATCGGGTGCCACGGAAACGTCTGCCTTTGCACTGGCGGCGGCGATTGTGGCGGCGCCCTCGGGGACGAAGATCAGCTCGGCCCCGGCTCTCCCGATGTCCTGCAGCGCCTCGGCGAGCACCACCGAGTAATGCCTCGGCAGCCATTCCGTAAAAAGTTGATTGGGCACCCGCACGGTCACCAGGGCGCCATCATCGGCGACGAGAGCGGTTGGTTTGAACCATGTGTGAAAGCTATGCCGCCCGACCTTGGCCTCGATACGACTGAGGACCTCATCCCATACTGAATTGCCTGACATGCTCAACCCCTGCGCGTCCGCGTCGCCATGTAAAAACGCTTTCAAATGCCTGTGAAATGGCGAACACGGGGCCTTCGCTTCGTCGGGATCGCGGTTGCAGCGGCAATTCCGCATCGGGAGGACGCCGAAAGCCGCGTCCACGCGGCCGCTGGCGACCTTCGCCTCCATGAAAAGCCCGACAAATCAGGCTCCTTTGACGCTAACGGCTGAGATTTAGAGGTTTTTCCACAAGTTTTTCCACAGTTGTGGAAAACTCGCTGCGGGCCATCAGAGTGTTGTCCGGCGAGCGGGTCGAAAAAGCGCCGGCACTGCTCAAAGCTCAGCCATGTAACCCGATGACTCGACATGACGTGTTCGACTGAAATGCAGTTTTGATTCGCGGAGCGATGACTTTAGCACGGCAGACCTCGGGTATCTCCTGGTGTAAAATCTTTCGTTTGCGAGGACCCACGGATGCCTAAAGGGAAGCGTACGTTTCAACCCAACACTCGGCGGAGGAAACGAACGCACGGATTTCTCGTTCGTATGGCTACGAAGGACGGCCGGCAGGTTTTGAAGCGTCGTCGGGCCAAAGGGCGTAAGCGATTGACGGTTTCCGACGAGCGCTAGCGCGGACCGGGACTCGAGTTGGATTGCTGACGAACCTCGGTTGCGTATGAATCGAACGTTCCGGCCGCGCGAGCACATCCGGCGCCGGGCAGAGTTTCAGCTGGCCTACGAATCGGGGTTCCGCGCGAGCGGCCGATTCATGACGCTGTTCGTCAGACAAACCTCGGAGCCGACCGCCAGGCTCGGGATTGCGGCCACGCGGAAGATTGGCGGTGCGGTCGTTCGTAACAGGGCCAAACGGCTCGCCCGCGAGCTGTTCCGGCATCACAAGCCATCAGCAGGTGTCGACCTCGTCGTTGTTCCACGCCGCGAATTCCTCGATGTCCCCTATGCCACCCTCGAGCGCGAGTTCAACGCCCTCCTGGAGCGCGTCTCCGCCGGCACCAACCGCAGGCGAGCTCGCGCGACCGGTGATAGCCGCGCGCGCCGCGCTGGCAGCGATTCGTACGTATAAGTATCTGTTCTCTCCATTGTTTACGGGCGCATGCCGGTTCGTGCCGTCATGCGCCGATTACACCGCCGAAGCCATTGCCCGCCACGGTCTGCTGCGGGGCAGTTGGCTCGGAGCACGCCGCCTGGCCCGCTGCCACCCGCTTGCCGCAGCTGGATACGACCCGGTGCCGCCGAGTTAATGGAACGTCGCGTCCTCATCGCCATTTCGCTATCGTTTCTGGTTCTCTTTCTCTACCAGACGTTCATCACGCCTGCTCGACCGCCGCAGCCGCCGGCCAGCAGCAACCAAACCCCGCCCGCGTCGCCCGTCGCCGGCGTCACGACGCCGGGAAATCTCTCGCCGGAGAGCATCGCGGCTCCGCTCCCGCCAGTGACCACGGTCATCGGTGAGCCGGCCGAGCGCGAGATTGCAATCGAAACCAAACGCGTGCGCGCCGTTTTCACAAATCGGGGCGGACGGCTTCGGCACTGGTGGTTGAAGGACTACAAGAATCGCGCTGGGCAGGTTCTCGATCTCGTTCCGGAATCGGTGCCCGCTCCGCTTCCGGTTCCGTTCTCTTTACGCGTGGACGACACCACGACAACCGCGCGATTGAATGACTTGTTTTATCGGAGCAACGCGTCGAGCGCGTCGATCGATGGAACATCGCAGCCGGTCACGGTGACGTTCGACCTCGAGACAGGAGAAGGACTCCGCGCGCAGAAGACTTTCGAGTTGACGCCAGACGGGTACGACATTCTGTTCAGCGCGTCGGTGCAGGAAGGCACGGCATCCGACGGCAACGGAGCGCCCAAGATTCTGAATCCAACGATCGACTGGGGTCCCGGCCTCGGCGACGACATCGCGAGGACGCCGCCTGGATCGTTCCTCTCACCGAACTACACGTATGCGCCGCAGGCGATCTACCACGAGAACGGATCGGTTCAACGCGTGAGCGCCGCCTCGCTCGGAGCCGGCACGGCGCGGGACGGCGTGTTCCGCTGGGTCGGCATTGACGATCACTATTTCATCAGCGCCATCATTCAGCCGCCGGCGCCGCTGCATGTGGAATACGCGCCTGTCGTGATCGCGACACCGTCGACGCCGTCACCGGCCGGACGCTTCGTATCCTATTCCGCACGATTCCCCGCGCCCCCGCAGAACGCACGATTCTTCCTCGGACCGAAGCAGCTCGATGCGCTGCGCGCGGTCGATCCCGAGTTCACGCGCGCGATTTACTTCGGGATGTTTTCGTGGCTCGCGGTGCCTCTGCTCGGCGCGTTGAAATGGGTGCATGGATACATCGGGAACTGGGGATGGTCGATCATTGCCCTGACGATCCTCATCAACATCGCGATGTTTCCTCTCCGCCACAAGAGCGTCGTCTCCATGCGGAAGATGCAGGAGCTGCAGCCGCAGATGAAGGCGATTCAGGATCGCTACGCGAAATACAAGATCACCGATCCCGAACGGCAGAAGATGAATCAGGAGGTGATGGAGCTGTACAAGGCCAGGGGGGTCAATCCCGCGAGCGGGTGCGTCCCGATGCTCCTCACGATGCCGTTTCTTTTTGCGTTCTACTCGATGCTGTCGCAGGCCATCGAACTGCGCGGCGCCGAGTTCGCAGGATGGATTCACGATCTGGCCGCGCGCGATCCCTATTACGTCACACCCTTGTTGATGGGCGCGACAATGGTCTGGCAGCAGCGTCTGACGCCGAGCACTGCCGATCCGACGCAGCAGAAGATGATGATGTTCATGCCCTTCATGTTCACCTTCATCTTTCTCGGGCAGCCGAGCGGGCTGGCCATTTACTGGCTCGTGAGCAACCTGTGGGGCATCGGCCAGCAATACTTTACGAACTACCTGATTGGACCGCCCAAGGTGCATAATGTGCGGCCGCCAGCGGAACGAAGGGTCAAGAAAGGTTAGCGAGGAATGGCCACACCTGCCGAAATCAGCACATTTGTCGAGAAGGTCGTCGCTGCCATGGGAGCGCAGCTCAAGGCAGAAGCGGAAGAGATGCCCGATGGGCTGCGAATCAACCTCACAGGCGAAAGCGCCAACGTCCTTCTGCGCCGGCAAGGCGAAGCGCTGGCCGCGCTCCAGCACATCGTGGCTGCGGTGTTTCGTCAGGACGTCGATGAAAAGAAGCGATTGGTTGTCGACTGCATGGGATTCCGGAAAGGCAAAGACCTCGAGCTGCGGCAGATGGCGACGTTTCTTGCGGAGAAGGCTAAAAGCACAGGACTGGCGCAGGAGATTGGACCACTGAACCCGTACGAGCGGCGCATCGTGCATCTGGCCGTCGCTGAAATCGAGTCTGTCTCCTCGGAGAGTATCGGCGACGCGTTTGAAAAGACGGTCATCATTGCCGTGAAGTAATCGGTCGGGCACCTGGTATCGGGACCTGATGCCCGCTGATACCTGATACCTGATTTCATGTTTTCAACGTCAGACACCATCGTGGCACTTGCGACGCCCCGCGGTCGTTCAGGGGTCGGCATCGTGCGCATCAGCGGACCTGACGCGGAGCGCATCGCCGGCATTTTGACGAGCAGGAGGAAAGCGCTCGCGCCGCGGCGCGCGACGTTTGCCCGGCTTGCCGACGAAGGAGAGTACAAAGCCGCGCGCGGTGTGAACGATCAGGTCCTCATCACACTGTTTCCCGCGCCGCACTCGTACACGGGCGAGCATGTCGTCGAAATCTCGGCGCATGGCAGCCCGGTGGTGCTGGACGGGATCGTGTCGCGCGCGATTGCTGCAGGAGCCCGCCTGGCCGAGCCCGGCGAATTCACTTTGCGCGCGTTCCTCAACGGCAAGCTTGATCTGGTCCAGGCCGAAGCGGTTCGCGATCTCATCGACGCCGTGACGCCGCTTCAGGCGCGCGCGGCTTTCGATCAACTCGAGGGAACGCTCACGGCCGCAATTGCCGCCATCGAATCCGAGCTGTTCGACCTTATCGCGAAGCTCGAAGCCTCTCTCGACTTTCCGGACGAGGGCTACCACTTCATCGAGCCGGATATGGTCCGGCGCGATCTGACGCGGGTTCTCGGGCGGGTTTCAGAGTTGCTCGAGTGCGCGTCGCGCGGGCGAATGGTTCGGGAGGGCGCGCAGGTTGCCATTGTTGGTGCGCCGAACGTCGGCAAATCGAGCCTGTTCAACGCGCTGCTCAATACGAGCCGTGCCATCGTGACGGCGGTGCCGGGCACCACCCGGGATCTGCTGACGGAGCGCGCCGACATCGGCGGCTTGTCGATGGCGCTCGTCGACACGGCCGGCATTCACGACACCACGGACGAAGTCGAGCAGGAAGGCGTTGCTCGCGCCCGCCGTACAGCGGACGTCGCGGATCTCGTGCTCGTGGTGCTCGATCGTTCGCGCGAGGTGAGCGATCACGATCGCGCCGTTCTCTCGAGCACTGCCGGGCGTCCACGCATCGTGGTCTTCAACAAGAGCGATCTCCCGCGCCGCGCCGCGCCCATGACCGAGGGCATCGAGATTTCGGTGTTGACCTCTATCGGCCTCGACCAACTGGCGCACCGGATGGGTGAGCAGCTCGGCGCCGCAACCGATCATCGCGATTCCCCGCCGATCACCAACATCCGGCACATCGCGCTCGTCGAACAGGCGCGCGCGGCGCTCGCGCGCGCGATCGGATCGCTCGACGCGAGCGGCGGCGCGGTCCCTGAGGAGTTCCTCCTGACGGATTTGCAG
>DASPWV010000237.1:0-3977 GCA_035637635.1 Vicinamibacterales bacterium
TGGCACCGAGCGCGATACGGACGGCGATCTCCTGGCGCCGTGCCGACGCGCGAGCCATCAGCAGGTTCGCGACGTTCGAGCACGCGATGAGGAGGACGAGCGCGACGATCGTCATCAGGACAGCGCCGCCAAGCACGAACGCGTCGCGAATGCCCGGAAAGATCGTCGCCTGAGCCAACGGACGGAGCGTCACGCTGCGACCTTTGTTCGGTGCCGGGTACTCACGTTCGAGAGTGCCGGCAATCGTCTTCAGGTTCGCTTCGGCCTGGGCGATCGTCGAGCCCGGTTTGAGCCGCGCGGCCACGAAGAAGAGCAGCGCCCGGCGCTCGTCGATCCACGAGCGGAACTGCGCCGGAAGCACCTGCGCGTACATCATCGACGGCGCCCACATGTCGGGGCTGAACAGCGAGTTCACCCCTTTGAAACCGTCGGGCGCGATGCCGATCACGGTGAAGGTCGTTCCATTGAGCGACACGGTTCGGCCAACGGTGGACGGATCGCCGCCGAACCGCCGCTGCCAGAAGCCGTGGCTCAGAACGACGACGGGATCGCCGCCAGGTTTCGTATCTTCGTCTGGTAAAAAGACTCGGCCGATCGCCGGCTTCACGCCGAGGACGTTGAAGTAGTTGCCGGTGACGAGCTCCGCGAACGCCTGTTGCGGCTCTCCCGTCGTGATCAGGCTGACGGGATTCGGCAGCGAGTAGGCGGCCATGTCGCCGAAATATTGATTCTGCTGGCGAAAGTCCTTGAAATTCAGATACGACATCGGCAGCACGCCACCCAGCCCGCCGATGCCCACCTGATCGGTCGTGTAGACGGCGACGAGCTCCGACGCGCGCTCGACCGGCAGCGGGGCCAACAGGACCGCGTTGAGGAGCGTGAAGATCGTCGTGTTCGCCCCGATCCCCAGCGCCAGCGACAACACGGCTACGGCCGTGAACCCCGGATTCTTCATCATCGTTCGAAGCGCAAAACGAATGTCCTGAGAGAGCGTCTCCATGCGTGCTCCTTCTAATTGCGTGGGTGCCCCTTCATTGCCCCTGACTCTCGCTGGGAGCTGGGCCGAAACCGAAACGTTCGCGCATCCGTTGCCGGAATCGCTCTCGCTCCTCGAGCGTGAATCGAGCGCGCGGGCCCGAGCGACCGATCATCCCACGCCCGCCGAAAAGAATCCGGCACAACGCGAGAAGTCCAAGCGCTTGCCAGAACGTTACCTCGGGTAAGCCAAAAAGCGGCGGCAGCAGCCAGTTCCACAGCAGTTTCACCAGCTCCCCGCCGATGAAGGCAAAGAGGAGGATCCCCAGGATCGCGAATGGAGCCAGCAAGATCAATTCTTTCGATTTCGGTCTCATGTCCGGTCCCTCAGGCTTTCGTCACTTCGTCGTATATGCCTTGCAATCGCCCGCGCAGACGCAGCACCGCATACCGTTTGCGCGAGAGCAGCGTGTTGACGCTCACACCGGTCTCGGCGGCGATCTCTTTGAAGCTGCGTCCTTCCAATTCGTGCGCAAGAAAGACCTCGCGCTGTTCCTGCGGCAGGTCATCGATCGCCAGCTCGATTGCATCAAGAAGCACGCTGCGGGCGTAAAGCGCCTCCGGTCCCGCACTCGACGAAGGCAGCAGGTCTTCCAACAGCAGCCGTTCTTCGTCCTCGACCGGGACGGCAATGTCGCTGAAGCTCTCCGGCTTCTTCTTGCGAAACAGATCCGTGATCCGATTGCGCGCCACGCGAAACAGCCAGCCGGTGACGTGATCGATCGGCATCAGCAGCCGGTTCGCTTCCAGCAGCTTGTAGAAGACGTCCTGCAGAATGTCCTCAGCGTCGCGAGGGTCCGGCACGCGCCGGCGAATGAAGTTCCAGAGGCGGGACCGCTCCCGCTTGACCACTTCGGAGATCCGCTGGTCTTGTTCGGGCGCCATCCGCTCAAGGCTCACCGCATCCTGCACCTATGTTTGTAGACGGATGAGCGATGGGAATATTGTGCAGAGATCGACGGGCGGCCCGAGAGCGCTGCAGCCGGACCAGAAGATCTGACCAGAAGATCTGACCTTGACACTCGGGATGTCGCGGCGATAATCGCGCCGAGCCGGATTCACGGCAGTTCGTCAGGACGGAGTTCAAATGAGGTCGGTATCAAAGAGACTCATCACGGCGGCCAGCGTTTTGGTATGTCTGTTGGTCCCGGCTGTCGCCGTTCGCGCCCAAAGCAGCTGTCAGGCAGACCGTCACGTTCTCGAGGGTCATCACGCATTGGTGTTCTACCTCGGCGGCATCCCGGGTTCCGACGTGACGCTTCACCTCGAAGTGATCGTCGACTCTTCGGGAAACGCACAGGCCCACGGTTCGCTTCCCCGGCAGTTCGTGGACGGAACATCGAACACGATTGCCTTCTCGGAAGGACAAGTGAACGTTGCGTGCGGCGACGTTAATGGCGACGGTTTCGCGGGGGTGACAGCCATCGTGCTCGACATGCTCGACGTTCGGACTCGAGATGTCTTGCAGGTCAGCATAGTCCCGGACGATCGTGAGATCGACGCCACTGTGGAGGTGGTAACGATCGTCTTTGGAAACGTGACGGTCTCGGGAGAGGTGAGATTCAAACCTTTATTCGCGTTCCACATCGAAGGTAGATAGGACTCACTGAAGCTCCATCGGAACTGCTGCTCGCGCGGCACTTTGGGCTCGTGCAGAGCCGCGCTGCGCTACTTCGTCTCCGGCATCAGCGTGACCTTCACGTGGTTCGCGGGATTGAGATACGTCTGCGCCGCCTGCTGAATCGCATCGGCCGTCAACGCCGCGATCTGCTCCGGCAGCTTGGCAACCGCCGCGACGTTCGCGGCATCGCCATCCTCGTAGCGGCGGGAGATCTCGCGGAGCAAATAGCCGTTGTCCTGGCTGTTCTTCTCGAACTCACGCACCAGAGCCTCTCGAATCAGCGCCATCTGACCTGGTGCGAGCGGCGTGGCCCTGAGCCCCTCGATCTCATCGAAGACCCGCCGCACGAGCGTCGCCGTGCGTGTGGGGTCGCACGTCCACTCGATCCGGACGCTGTACTGCGGCCGTGGAAACTTGTCCGTATCCGGCGTCACCTCGATGCTGTAGGTGCCCCCGAGCTCCTGCCGGATTGCATCGAACAGCCGCGACTGCAGCACGAGGGTCATCGTCCGCAGCGCCAGCCTGTGCGCATCGTCGTACTGGAATGGTCCAGAGAACACGATGGCGACTTCGCTCTTCGGCGCGATCCCCTTGACGACTGTCTTGTCGACGACGCCGGTGGGCGGTGCGATGCCGACGTCGCGCCAGGTCTCGTGAGCGCGCGTCGCAGGCAGGCTCGCGATGTACGTCTCGACGAACGGCTTGATCGTGTCCGGCTTGAAGCTGCCGACGAAAACAAACGTGAAGTTGCTCGCGTCGGCGAAGCGCGCCTTATAGAACGCCATCGACTTCTCGAGATTCCACTGGTCCACCGTTGCAAGCGTCTCGGGTCGCCGCCGCAGGTTGTTTCGGCTCAGGGCATCCTCGATCGCCTGGTTGAACACGACATCCGGGCTCGCCATCTGATTCGCGAGCAGCGCCTTGGCCTGCGACACCATTGCAGCGAATGCGGTCGGATCCGAGCGCGGCTGCGTGAATCGCAGGTACAGAAGCTGGAACATCGTTTCGAGATCCTGCGGCGTGCTCCCGCCGCCCATGCCCTCGTTGGTTTCACCAATGAATGGCCTGACGGCAAGCGCCTTGCCGGTCAGCATCCTGTCGAGCATGACGTCGCTGAACCGCCCCACACCTCCAGCGGGAATCACGTCGTCGGCCACACGAGCGGGAATGAAATCCGTGTCACTCGCGAGCGACGTCCCTCCCGCTGCGACGGCGCGAAACAGAATCTGGTCTTCCTTCAGCGTGGTCGGCTTGAGGACGATGGTCGCGCCGTTCGACAGCGTCCACTCGGTGATTCCGGCTTCCGGATGCGCCGTCGCCT
>DASPWV010000238.1:0-2613 GCA_035637635.1 Vicinamibacterales bacterium
AGGTGCACCAGGTCGAACCGTTCTCGCCATTGCAGAAACGCGGCGCCCATTCGAACGCTGGCCGCCGCCTTGGACGAGGCGCTCGTCGGATCCAGATACACGCGCCAGACATCGGTATCATCCACGCGGTCGTGCGCGGCAAGACGAGGATCCGTGGTGGTCGTCAGAACGGCGAACTCCGCGTCGCGCCGCAACGACGCGATCAGCTGACGGCATTGCAGCGCGGCACCGCTCGTCTCGGGAGGATAGGCCCCGGTGACCATCAGGACACGCGGACCGCTCACACGCGCGCTGCCACGGGCTGCTCGACCACAGGCGCATACCCGATCGCGCGGCCGTTCCACTCAGCCTCGGAGCCGATGCGAACGTGCGCGAGTCCGGCGGCGCGATACCACTCGGCGATTTCGTGGGGCTTGTAATAGTTGACGAGCGGCACCGAGAGCCCATCGAACCAGTCGGTGTGCAGCGCCCTGAACGGATACTTCGCATAGAGCGAAAACGGCACGCGTCGAGCGAGCGCGCGTGCGCCGATCGACTCGAGCAGCCGGCGCGGCCCGATGAACATCGTGAATTGCGCCACCGCGAGGGCGAGACACACCACGTTGAGTGTTCTGAGTGGCAGCCGCGTCGAGACCGCACGCATCGCGGCAAACGCCTTGATCTGTCGTCCTCGCTTTCGGAGATACACCCAGATGACGATCGGTGCACCCGGTTTCAGAAGCCGAGAGAGCGACACGAAACCACCTTTTGGATCCGGCAGATGATGCAGCACGCCAATGCTGTAGACGAAATCAAGTGACCGTCGAGCGATCGGCGGATGAAAAATGTCGCCCTGGACGAGATGAACGCCGGAGAGGTTCCGGGTGTTCTCGCGCGCCGCTTCAATCGCCTCGCTCAAGTCCAATCCAACAACGGTGGCTCCGTACGACGCGGCGTACACGAGCGAGCGGCCAAATCCACAGCCGCCGTCCAGCCCGATCTTGCCCGCGAAGAACTCCGGCTGCACGGGAGCAATCGACTCGCGAAACACTTCCTCCCAGTGCGGAAACATCTGTTTGAATTTCCGCCACTGGTAGCTGTAACTCCGGATGGTGCGCTGCTCCGAAGCCCACCAGTCGCTCGCATCGCCGTTCGTGCCGCCCGCGCGCGCGCGAAACGCCGCCGTCTGTGACGAGTACCGTTCAAAGAACCCACGGTGATAGGCGAGGGTCTGCGCCGCGAGCGCGTCAGGCAAGAGACGCGGAATGCTGTTGATGATTGGAAACGTCCGCCGGCAGCCTTCGCACTGGAGCTGCCCGTCTTCAATTTCCTCCGCTCCGGGCGCGGCTGACCAACCGCCGCCGAGGCTACGGCGGTCCGCCGAAGCTTCAGCGTAGCCGGAAGCCCCGCCACGACATCTCCACGCGTCCACACTCAACGTCCCCAGGCACTCGGGACAGCGCAGCAGCTCGAGTAACGCGACTTTCATCCGGTTCGCATCCTGCGCTCGTCCGCCTCCATCGACTGGGTGATCTCGGCAAGCCGGGAATCGACACGCGACAGGATCTCCGCCCGAACTGCCGCAAAGGACTCACGCCGCGTGCGGCTTTCCCTGTTCCACCACAACGGATGGATCAACAGTTGACACCGCTCGTGTTCCTCGAAAAACCGGTACACGTCGGGCACACGAAAAATACGCCGGCTGTCGCTCAAGTACGCCATCTGTTGACAGTACTCAGCGTCGTAGGCATCGACATATCCCGGCACCCGCACGCGCGTGGACGTGACGGACGGATTGTGCTGCGCGACTGACGTCACCGGAGTACCAGTCGTCTCAGCGAGGAAGCGCGCCTGATGCGCGATCGATGCCGCCATGTCTTCCGCGGTCGTGCCGGCAATTGCATCGGTATCGAAATGCAGTCCAATTTCGTGGCCAAGCTCCGCGAGCCGCCGCGCCATCTGTAGAGTGTCACGATCGAGCACGTTGTAGTACGGCGACGAGAACATGAGAAACACTGTTGCACGGACGCCGAGCGCATGCTCAACCTCGGCCATCTCGAGAGCTTTTGCGACTGAATAATCGATGTCGTGGCGGAGGATCACGTAGCCGCCGGCTGCCGGAACGTCGCGAAGCGGGCCGATAGCGTGGCCGCACGCCTGAATGTGTTGGAGCAGCGCGCGATAGCTGTCGTAAGAAAAATCGATCATGGTTGCCGCCGTAGCCGCTCGCGCAGACGAGCGAGATTGGCGGGAGGAAGCGGCCGGAACGGTCGATCGGTGAAAATCCGGATGGTGCGGCGGCGGAGATGGTCGCGCAGATCTTCAGACAGCGTCGATGGCTCGCCCGTCATCGTGCACGCGCTCAGATTGAAATGACATCGTCCGGCTCGTCCCGGCGCATCGTCGAATCCCAGGGTAATGTCAGCACTGTCCCCAGACGGCTCATCTGGCGGGAAATAGCGGATCACCTGGCGCACAGCGTCGAGCGTCACGACCAACGAGTTTTGACTCGACACGTCTTCGACTCGCGCTCCCTTGACCGGCAGCGCCTCGGCATATGTCTGCAGCGCATCTCGCACGATCGCGTCTTGCCGTTTCGGGTTGAGCTCTCGACGTGATGCGCGCGCCGATCGG
>DASPWV010000239.1:0-2323 GCA_035637635.1 Vicinamibacterales bacterium
TCAATCGGCTGGTGCTTGGCGGCGTCGAAGGTTTTCTCGCAGACGCTGAACACCTGCGCCAACACTATTTCCCCGAGCTGCTCTCGGGTGGCGCGGCCAACGCCGCGCGCGATCCGGCCTTTCCGGCGCTTGCGGTATCGATTTTCGACGACGGCGGCCAGGAGATCTCTCGCTCGGGCCGCTCGCTGCTCGACAAGTACGACGCTCAGACAAGCTTCCCGTTCCTGTTTTTCGAGCCCGGCTTGTTCGATTCGCTCAGTCCGTATCATCCGCAAGTGCACGAGTGGACCGTGCGTACTGGATTCCAATCGGGCGACATTCAGGCCATCGCCCGGCAGCAGACGGCGCCGCAGCGCTGGGCATGGCTGCTCGCGAGCCTCGTCACCGCAGTCGGCATCGGCTTGACCGCGATCAGCGCCGTCCGGCAAATCCGCCTCTCTGCGATGAAGTCGGACTTTGTTGCGAGCGTCTCCCACGATCTGCGCACGCCGCTGACCAAGATTCAACTGTACGCAGACAGCCTCGCCTCAGCACGCTCGAAATCGCAGGAAAAATTCGACGCGTACTGTCGCGTCATCAGCCTTCAGGCGAAGCGGTTGACGCAACTGATCCAGGAGCTGCTCGATTTCAGTCGAATAGAAGCGGGCGTCAGAGAGTACGAGATGAACGAGCTGGATTTGCGGGACGTCCTGCAAGACACGCTCGACATGTTCGATCAGGAGATTGGCCAGGACGACCGCACGACAGAGATCGTCTTGCCGGATGTGCCGGTACCCGTTCTCGGCAGCGCCGAAGGGTTGCAGCAGCTCTTTGGCAATCTGATTAGCAACGCCTTGAAATACTCGCCCGGTGAGCAGTACCTGCGCGTTGCACTCGCCACCGGGAACGGTCATGCGACGGTGAAAGTGACCGATCGCGGCATCGGTGTGCCCCGGCGCGAACACCGGCAGATCTTCAAGAAGTTCTATCGCAGCGCCTCTGCGGCTTCGACCGCTACCGGCTCGGGCATCGGTCTGGCCATCGTCGACCACGTGGCGCGCGCTCACGGCGGCACGGTGACGGTCGCAAGCGATAGCGGCTGCGGCACCACCTTCACGGTCACACTGCCGGTTGTCGCAGAATCGCGCGAGGTGTGGTGGTGAAGCGAATCCTCGTCATCGAAGACGATGTCGAGCTGCTCGAAGGCCTCAAGGACAATCTCGAGGACGATGGCTACGATGTCATCACTGCGAAAGACGGGCAGCAGGGCATCGTGGAAGCCGCCCGCAATCACCCCGATGCCGTCATTCTCGATCTGATGATGCCGAAGCTGAATGGCTTCGACGTCTGCCGCACACTGCGAGCGCGCGGCTGCGCCGCGCCCATTCTCATCCTGACCGCTCGCGGTCAGGACAGCGACAAAATCAAGGGCTTCGAGCTCGGCGCGGACGATTACCTCACCAAACCCTTCAGCATCCACGAATTGCTCGCGCGTCTTCGCGCGATCATCCGCCGCTCCGCCGGACCATCAACCGACGTCCGTACCTTCAAGTTTGGCGATGTCGAGGTCGACTTCACCGGCCAGCAACTGCGCAAACAGAATCGCACGAGCACGCTGTCGCACCTCGAGATCGAGGTGCTGCGGTATTTCGTCACGCACCAGGGACAAGTGATTCGACGCGAGGACCTCCTGACCGCCATCTGGGGATATCGGGCGTTCACCACGCGCGCCGTGGACAACCTCGTCGGACGACTGCGGAGCAAGATCGAAGACACGCCGCATCAGCCGCGTCACATCCTCAGCATCTACGGCATAGGGTACAAGTTCGTCACGTAACCCTAGCGCCGCTCCGCGAGGTTCCGCGTCTTGAAAGCCGGCCCGAAAACTTGGGTCATTCGCACAGATTCCCGGCCTTCAAGACTAGGTGAACAGCTCGAGCGGCAGGCGCCGTGACAGGCGTTCGCACGACGATTGAAAGAAATTGTCGCGAGCCGTCCGTTCGGCCCGTTTCCCACCAGCGGCCCCGGTAATTTCAGCTATATTTCAGCGTAATCACTCGTTTACTGCCGGGGGCAGGTTGCTGTCGTTCTGCCCGGCCTGCACAAGACGGCACGACTCTCTCGACAGCTCGGGATAAGTTGAGCGTGCGATGAAAATGAGACTTGGCGGGCTGTTCTTCGCTGCGTGGATGGTGGCCATCTCGGTCGCCGTGCGTGCGGTTGACGTCGGGACAGCCCAATCGGCTATTCAGCAGCCGCCCGTTGTCGTCACCTCACCCGAGGCTGCCCGGGCCCTTCTCGACCAGTACTGCGTCTCCTGTCACAACCAGCGGCTCAAGACGGG
>DASPWV010000240.1:0-6299 GCA_035637635.1 Vicinamibacterales bacterium
ATTACATCGCGCTCGACCAGGCCGTGAAGATCCTTGGCGGAGAAGGCGCCAACCGGCTCCAGCAGGTGTTGCGATCGCAGCGCAGCCTCACCTACGGCGCTTCCGCCGATCTCGACACCTACAAGGCGGCCGGCGGCATCGTTGCCGAGACGAATACGCGATCGAACGCAACGGCGGAGACCCTGCGTGTGATGGTCGACGAAATCTTCCGTCTGCAGCGCGAGCGCGTCTCTGAAGGCGAGCTCGTTGGCGCGCAGAACTACATGGTTGGCCACTTTCCGCTGACGATCGAGACACCCGATGCGATTGCCACTCAGGTCCTGAATCAACTGTTCTACGACCTGCCGCTCGAGGAACTGCAGAACTACCGCGAGCGGGTCTTGCGCGTCACTCCAGACGACATCCAGCGCGTCGCGCGAGCGTACTTCAAGCCCGATCGTCTCGCCATCGTGCTCGTCGGAAATGCCAATGCTTTTGTGAACGATTTGAAAGGCGTGGGCTTCTCCGACGTCGAGCGCATTCCAATCGATCGTCTCGACTTGATGGCCGCTGACCTGCGACGTAAATGACCGGCAGTTCGTTGCGGACGTCCGTGACGAATGTTCGAGTCATGCTGTCATGTGGCGAGATCTCCGGCGATATGTACGCCGGCGCACTCGTGCACGCGCTGCGCGCGAGAAACGCCAACATCGAAGTCTTCGGCCTCGGCGGCGATTGTTTCGCGGCGGCCGGAGGCCGCCTCATCGGCGATTTTCGCGGACTGACCGTCACCGGCCTTGTTGAAGCGCTGCGCGTCCTGCCGGATTCGTACGCGATGTACCGCAAACTGCTGCAGGCCGCCGAGCGCGAGCGCCCGCACGTGCTGGTCCTCATCGACTATCCCGACTTCAACTTTCGGCTGATGGCGTCGGTTCGCCGGCTCGACATTCCGATTGTCTATTACGTCAGCCCGCAACTGTGGGCCTGGCGTCCAAGGCGCATACACAACATGAAAGCATCGGTGGATCGCGTGCTGCCGATTTTTCCATTCGAGGAGCCGCTGTATTTGCGTGAAGGACTCGACGTGCGATTTGTCGGCCACCCGCTCATCGACCTTGCGACAAGCGAGATTTCACGCGAGCAGTTTCTCGCGGGCATCGATCTCACACCGGCGAAACCGGTCGTGGCGCTCCTCCCGGGCAGCCGCCCGAACGAGTTGCAGCGCCTCGTGCCAACGATTGCCGCGGCGGTGCCGCGGATTGCATCGAGCGTCATCGGGACGCAGTTTGTCGTCGCGCGCGCGCCTCACCTCGCCGATTCCTACTTTGCGCCCTTTCAGGGCGTCGGCGCCCCCGTTCGGATTGTCGAAGGCCAGACCGACGACGTGCTTGCGGCCAGCGACGTCGTCATTACCGCGTCGGGAACAGCTACCGTGCAAGCTGCTTTGCACGATAAGCCCATGGTGGTCGTCTATCGCCTGTCGCCACTCACCTACAAGCTCGGAAAGCCGCTGCTGCGTGTGTCGACCTACAGCATGGTCAATCTCGTGGCGGGCGAGCGCGTGGTCGAGGAGCTCATTCAGGACGACTGCACGCCGGATGCGGTTGCGCGCGAAGCCATCGATCTTCTGACCAACACGGATCGCGTGACGCGGATGAAAGAGCAGCTTGCGATCGTTCGCGAGAAGCTCGGCGGCCCGGGCGCAAGCGGGCGCGCCGCGGATGCGATTCTCGAGGTAGCCGAGCGGCGAGGGACGGTCTGAAGACCGGCCGGCATTCCGCGCCACAATAACGCATGTTCCGCACAATCTCTGTCCTCGTGCTCGTAACCGCGTTGTCAGCGCCGGCAAGTGCACTGACCATCGCTCCTCTCACTTTCGAGCAGCTTGTCGAAGCAGCAACCGCCGTGATCTACGCGCGCGTGAGCGGCGTTCAGGGGCGCTGGACCGCAGATCGAAGAAGCATCGAGAGCCTCGTGACGCTGCAGCCGCTGCGCTATTTGAAGGGCAACCTCGGCGATGGAGTGATCATGCGATTGCCCGGCGGAGAGGCCGGAGGCCTGCTCCACGTGCTTCCTGGGGCGCCGGTGTTGCGTGCCGGCGATCTCGCGGTGATCTTTCTCGAGTGGCGCGGCCCCTCGATTCCAATTCCAGTCGGACTCACTCAGGGTGTCTTTCGCGTGCTCGTCGATTCTCAAACGGGCCGCGCCGTTGTCACCTCGCCTCCGCTGAAGGCCAGTGCCGTTGGTCGCGTCATCCGCGGCGCAGCTGAGCGTCGTGCGCTGACAGTCGATCGATTCGCCGAGCAAGTCCGGGCGATTACAGAGAGCCACCAGTGAGGCAGATACTGGCGGTCGTCCTGACCGCGCTGACGGTTGCCGGCGCGCCCGCTCCCGCATTTGCGTATCTGAAATTCGGTGTGCGCATAGGCGCAAACTCCGTCGACCTCAAATGGAATGCGCCTGTTCGCTACTTCGTGACCGATCGCCCGACCGCTGACGTGCCGGTTGCGGCTCTGAGTGCCGCCATCGCGCGTGCTTTCGCAACGTGGCAGCGCGTCTCGACGGCGATGGTGCGGTCGGAGTTTCAAGGTACGACGATCGTTCCTCCCGGATTTCAGGACGGGCGGACGACCCTTGGCTTTCTCGATCGGCCGGATCTCGATGGCGCCCTGGCCGCCACGAACTTCCTGATCGACGCAAACACCGGCGAAATCGTCGAGGCCGATGTGTTCTTCAATACGCGTTTCTCGTGGTCCACGGCAAGTGCGGGAGAACCAGGCCGGATCGATCTCGAATCCGTCGCGCTGCACGAAATCGGGCACCTGTTGGGACTCGGCCACTCTGCACTTGGTGAAACCGAAACCGATGCCGGCGGGACTCGACGCGTCATCGGATCAGGCGCGGTGATGTTCCCAATCGCGATGTCTTCTGGTTCGATCGCAGACCGCGTCCTTCAACCCGATGACGTCACGGGGATCAGTGAGCTGTATCCGTCAAGCGATTTTCTCGAAACCACCGGAAGTATCGCGGGACGGGTCACGAAAGCCGGACGTGGCGTGTTCGGCGCGCATATCGCGGCATTCCATCTTCAAACCGGAAGACTCATCGGTGGGTTTTCGCTGAACGACAACGGCGAGTTCGTCGTCGCGGGACTCGAGGCGGGTGCGTATGTGGTTCGTGCCGAGCCCTTGGATGATGTCGATCCCGACGGCTTCTTCACGATGCCTGTCGACGTGGACTTTCGCGTCGCGTACGCAACTCGGCTCGTGGTCGTCCCGCGCGGCGGAGGCATTGGCGCTATCGAGATTGCAGTGAGCCCCAAGTGAAGCGTCCTGCGGTGCTCATTGCAATCACATGCGCGGTCGCACGCGTTGCGGCGGCGCAGGATCCAGGGCCCGCGCCGCAGCCGCACCACATCAGCGCCTCGGCGGGAGTCGCCTGGCTCGTGGGCCATTCGCTGGGCGGAAGTACGGCAGCGCTCCGCCGCAACGAACCTGGAACGGCTACGCCCGGGCCCTCCACGCTTTTTCGCGCCGACACGTCGATCGAGCAGTCTGCGGGCGTTGAAGCGCGACTCGCATACGCACTCACTCGCGCGCTCGAAGTGGAAGTAGGCGGCGCGCACGCGCGGCCGCGACTCGCCGTGCAAATCACCCAGGATGTGGAGAGCCGGCCCGTCGCGCTTCGAGATGCGACGTTCTCGCAATACATCGTCGACGTGAGCGCCTTGTGGCAGGTCAATGCGCTCGAGCTTGGCTCCCATGCAAGGCCATATGTGATTGCCGGCGGCGGCCGCGTCTGGCAGCTCTACGAAGATCGCGCAAAGCTCGTCACGGGCGCTCTGGTGCAATTTGGCGGTGGTGTCCGCTATTGGTTGAGAGGCGGGAAGTCGCGAACGCATCCGGCCGGTGTGCGTGGCGAAGTGCGCCTGCAGGTATATTCCGCGGGCCTCGATATCCCGGATCGCACCCGAATATATCCCTGTATCAGCGTGTTCGGTTTCTTTGGTTTCTAGGCAGGCGGCGGGAAAGCCGTTCGCGGCCTGCGAGAAACGTTAAGATCAAACGGTCATGGCCTCACTGAATTCATTCAACACGAGGACATCGCTGACCTCTGGATCGGAAACGGTTGACATGTATTGTTTGCGGAAGCTCGAATCGGGCTTTCCAACCGTCAGCCGCCTTCCGTTCTCGTTGAAAATCCTGCTGGAAAACCTGCTCCGGCGCGAAGACAACGCGTTCGTCAAATCGGACGACATTGCCGCGCTCGCGTCGTGGGATCCCGCCGCGCCGAAGCAGAGGGAAATCTCGTTCATGCCCGCGCGCGTGTTGTTGCAGGATTTCACCGGCGTCCCGTGCGTGGTGGACCTTGCGGCCATGCGCGACGGGATCACGGCCCTCGGCGGCGATCCTCAGAAGGTCAATCCGCTCCAGCCGGTGGAGCTCGTCATCGATCACTCCGTGCAGGTTGATTACTTTGCCACGGTGAATGCGCTACAGCAGAACGCCGCGCTCGAATACGAGCGCAATCGCGAGCGATACGTATTTCTCCGCTGGGGACAGGAAGCGTTCAACAACTTTCGGGTCGTGCCGCCGGCGACCGGCATCGTGCATCAGGTGAACATCGAGTACCTCGCGCGTGTGATCGTCCGCGACGCTTCGTCGGGCGAGAAGATCGCATACCCCGACACCGTCTTCGGCACCGACTCGCACACGACGATGGTGAATGGCCTTGGAGTCGTCGGATGGGGAGTAGGCGGCATCGAGGCCGAAGCCGCCATGCTCGGGCAGCCCAGCTCGATGCTCATTCCGCCGGTGCTCGGATTTCGTCTCACCGGACGGCTTCCAGAAGGAACGACGGCCACAGATCTCGTGCTGGTCATCACCGAGGCGCTGCGCAAACGCGGCGTCGTCGGCAAGTTCGTGGAGTTTTATGGTCCCGGGCTGCGGCATCTCACCATCGCGGATCGCGTGACGCTGGGCAACATGTGCCCCGAATACGGTGCCACTGTCGCGATCTTTCCGATCGACGAGATGACACTCGACTACTTGCGCCTGACTGGGCGCGAAGCCGAGCACATCAAGTTCGTCGAAGCGTACGCAAAAACACAGGGACTGTTCCGCGGCGAAGATTCACCCGAGGCGATCTATAGCGAGACGATGCAGCTTGACCTGGCTGTCGTGGAGCCGAGCATGGCGGGCCCCCGCCGTCCGCAGGATCGCGTCGCGCTCGGTCGGGCGAAGCAGTCGTTTTCCAGCGCGCTGCCGGACTTGAAGAAGACGGTCAAAGTTGCGGCGGCCGTTGGTGGAGCCGCCACGGCGGTTGCGACAGAAACCGCGCTCGACCACGGTTCGGTCGTCATCGCGGCGATCACGAGCTGCACGAACACCTCGAATCCGAGCGTCATGATCGGCGCCGGACTTCTCGCCAAGAAAGCGGTTCAGAAGGGGCTGCGCCGGAAGCCCTGGGTCAAGTCCAGTCTCGCCCCGGGGTCGAAGGTCGTCACCGACTACCTCACGAAGTCAGGGCTTCAGGAGTATCTCGATCAACTCGGCTTCAATCTGGTGGGATACGGCTGCACGACGTGCATTGGCAATAGCGGACCCTTGCCTGAGGACATCTCGGCCGAAGTGCGGGAGCGGGGTCTCGTCGTCTGCGCGGTCTTGAGCGGCAATCGAAACTTCGAAGGCCGTATTCAGCAGGACGTCCGCGCAAATTATCTCGCGTCGCCACCGCTCGTCGTCGCGTATTCGCTCGTGGGCACGATGAACGTGGATCTGACGCGCGAGCCGCTCGGGCAGGCGGATGACGGAACGCCAGTCTACTTACGCGACATCTGGCCGAGCGAGATGGAGATCCAACAGGCGATGGTGCACGCCGTCACCGACGAATCGTTCCGGCGGCAGTATTCGAAGGTGTTCGACGGTGACGAACGCTGGCGCGCGCTGCCGGTTCCAACAGGTGCGCAGTTTGCCTGGGACGACGGGTCCACGTACATCCGCCGGCCACCGTTTCTCGAGAACCTCACGACGCAGCCGGCGGCACGGACCGACATCTCCGCCGCGCGTGTGCTGGCCGTACTCGGCGACAGCATCACGACGGATCACATTTCCCCGGCCGGAGCCATTCGGGCGGACAGCCCCGCCGGGAAGTATCTGATCGAGCACGGAGTGGAACCGAAGGATTTCAACTCCTACGGCGCGCGCCGGGGCAATCACGAAGTGATGATGCGCGGCACATTTGCCAACGTGCGGCTTCGCAATCAGCTGACGCCCGGTGTTGAAGGCGGCGTCACGATCTACATGCCGGGATCGACGATG
>DASPWV010000241.1:0-1945 GCA_035637635.1 Vicinamibacterales bacterium
AGCTGCTGGTAGCCAAGAGCGCTTTTCGAAATACGTGATGCGGACTCGGCAATGTACTTTTCACTCGGATTCTGCGCCGCCGCCTGGGCGATGAGCGTTGCGGCCAGCTTCAGCCGTGCGGTCCAGTCTTCGACAGCCGTCGCTTCGTAGGCGATTGCCTCGTGTGCCACTGCGAGATTGTGCAGCCTGTACGAGTCGCGCTTGCGATCGTTGTGTGGCTTGACGGCTTCGAGCGCGGCGAGCCACTCCTGCCAGCGGCGATTCTGAGCGAGCGCGTTGAGCCGGTCGACCTCATCGCTGCGTGCGAGCAGCACGCGTGTGGGCTGTCGACCCGGTGAGATCCGCGACGCGCCCTTCTGCACGACCTTGTCGATCAGCATGTCCTCGATCGCGTCACGCGTGGGTGGTCCTGCTTCGACGAGGTCTTCCTCATGGATAACGTGACTGACCGTTTCGTCAGCGAGCGCGGCGCCACGTGTTCGCCGAACCTCGACGCGTAACCCGGCGCTGGCGTCAATCACCACGGACGGTCTGTTCCGACCGTACTCGTAAACAGGCTCGGTCTTCTTCTTTCCGTTCTTGTCGATCACCTCGCGAGTGCCGATCTGCCGCGTCTCCGAGACGTACTTCGTGCTGTTCCGGCGGGATTCCTTCCAGTCGTTCAACGTGGCGGCCACGACGATATCGGCGCCCTTGTCGACGACGTGGAGGCGTGAGTCGTTATCGGTGAGTTGTCTAACCATCAGGTCGTGCAACTGCTGGATGATGCGCGCAGAGGCGCTGCTGGCGTTTCGCACCTCGACCTGCACGTTGCCGGCGGGCAGCAGTAGCGCAGGCGCCTCCAGGGGATAAACGGTGATCTCGGTACTTTCGCCGAGCATGCCGCGGCGGAACTGTGCGTCCGCAGGGACGGTGAAGACGGCGGCGAGGATCATCAGGATGGCGAAGGAAAAGCGGTTCTTCATGAGATCGCGCGAAGAGTAGCACGGGAAATCGCCGCGCCCTCGCCTGGCGAGTTCACGACGTTCCCGGCAAATGCGTAAATCAGCGCTCGAATTGCGTGCGGATCAGCCCGAACAAGATCTGCGCCATCCGCTCGTATCCGGTCTCCGTCGGATGCAAACCGTCGACGCCGATCAAGTTGAGATCCACCTGGGTGTTGAAGTCGACGAGGACCGCACCCTCGCCGCGGGCGATATCGCGCAGCCCCGCGTTGAAGCTCGAAACGAGCGTTGGGTTCAGTGCGCGAAAGCCGCCCGGACGCTGAGGTGGCAGCGTGCACAGAAACACAGTAGCGCCGGAAAAGCGCGCATCGCGCGCCATCGTGTTGACGAAGCCCACGGCCCGCGGAACAGCGGACGTGCTCACTAGATCGTTGACGCCCTCGAGCAGAATAACGACCTCGGGCGACAAGGTCCTCAGCAGGCCCGGCAGCCTTCGCACACCATCTTCCGCTCTCTCGGCCGCCAAACCCTCGTTGGAGATGTTGATGTCCTGAGCGGTGTAGCGTGACCTGAGCACCGACTGCAGTTTGTACGGATATGACTCGGGCAGTCCGGCGCTCATGATGCGCGTCAGGGCCGGCGAGATCGTGCCTGCCGTGATGCTGTCGCCAAATGCGAGGAATCGCGTGCGCGACAGTGTGGGCAAAGGCTCCGGCGGCGACGGTGGCGGCGGCGGTGGTTGCGCAGGGTTTGGCGGCTCGGCAGGGGGAACAGGTGTGGTGCCGACCGGCGGCGGCAACGGCGCATCAGGAGCCGTCGGTCCATGCGACCCACACGAAGCCGCCAGCGTCGCGAACGCAATCAAGAGAACAAATCGTCCGTACATCACTGCGTGACTGAATGCCAGCCCCTTACAATAGCGCCGCGGTGTCACTTGCGCTACTGCCACGTGCCGTGCCCGATTGCGGCGTTGATAATAACCGGGCATGAGCAGCCGCCGC
>DASPWV010000242.1:0-6610 GCA_035637635.1 Vicinamibacterales bacterium
AGTTCTCATCGCTGTTCGCGATGAGAGGGAAGTAGTACCCGAAGTCACCAAAGCGACCTTCCAGGTACACGCGATTGCTTAACGTGCTATCCCACTCGGCCTTGTAGACCCAGCTGCCGGAATCCTGTCGATACGTTTGGCCCGGATCACTGTACGAATAGGTGTTGTACGGAAGGCGGTTGGGTTGAAGCTTCTGGCCCCACTGGTAATATCCGATGAGTTTGTGGTTCTGATTTGCTTGGTAGGTGACCTTGACGACAGGGTTCCACAGTTTGGTATCGAAGGTTTTGTCGAAGGTGAAGTTTGGCTGGGCTACGGCGTTGAACTGCTGCCGATAGGTCCCGAACCACCAGATCTTGTCTCGCTTGATTGGCCCGCCGATGTTGACAGCGGTGTCGTAATAGCGATCGATTTCGTTGCTATGTGGCCGGATGCCGCGCCTGATGACATCGGCGGGAATGTTCGCGCCCTGTAGCGAGTTGTTGTACCAATCGAGGTAATACTCACCGTTGAACTGATTGCCGCCGGACTTTGCGATGAACTGCGACTGGACACCGGGGTTGGGCATCTCCGCTGATTGTCCCGACGTCCCGAGAAAGACTTCTTCGAGCGACGAGTAGTCAAAGTAGAAACCGGCGCCTCCCGTGCCTTCGGTGGTGTTGATGCCCTCAATCAGCACGCGCACTTGACCGTTGAATCCATATGCGCTGTAGCCGGTCTGCGTCCCCGCGCGATTGCCGCCGACATCGATCCTGGTCATCTGCACCGCGGGCGTGACCGCCAGGAGCGACCACATGTCGCGTCCGTTTGGAATGGACTGCAGTTGTTCAAGCTTGAAGTTCTGCTGCACCCGCGTGGCCGAGGTGTCGATGACCGGGGACTCGCCCGTCACCGTTACCGTCTCCTGGAGTGTCGCGACCTGCATTTCGATGTTCACGTTGGCGGTGAAGCCAAGCGCGATCTGAATGCCCTCGCGCCTCACGGTGTTGAATCCGGTCAACTCGTACGTCAACGTGTAGGTGCCCGGAGGCACTCCTGGGAAGCGGTAGTTGCCCGTTTCCGAGGTGACGGTCGTCTGTTGGCCAAGCAATGCGGGACTTGCCGCTGTTATGGTCACACCCGGGAGCACGGCGCCTTGTGCGTCGACCACGCGGCCCTGAATTGTGCCCGTGGAACTGGCGCCGCCGCCTTGAGCCAATGCGCGTGATGTGGCGACGAGGATCAACGCCAGCGCCACGCCTCCGATGATGGGGAGCTTCATCACATCCTCCTTCGAGTGAAGACACACCAACCGAGCGCTCTCTGGACGCGTGCGCCAGAGGCCGACGGATCGGACGAAGCTCAATCGATTGAGTGTCTGCCGTTGTATCGCGCTGGCCGTTATTCGCGCAATACAGGCGAACCTGGAGCAGATTTACAGACTTGTCTGGATACCGCAGCTCCGGCGCTCGACGCTACATTCGCCACTACAGGACGTTTGTCTTCTCTTTGGGAGGTGGCGATGCCGAACTTCCTTCGGCCTATCGCGTGTTTTATCGTTGCGTGGTTCGCGCTCAGTGGTTCACTTGCCGGCGCGCAGGATTTCCGTGGCCGCATCAACGGCACTGTGACCGACAACACCGACGCGGTACTTCCAGGGGTGACGGTGACGGTCTCGAGCCCGGCGCTGATTCAGCCGCAGATGCAGGTGACGGGCGCGGCGGGCGATTACCGTTTTCTCGCGTTGCCGGCCGGTATCTACGAGGTTTCGTTCGATCTGCCTGGATTTCGAAGCGTCAAGCGGGAAGGCATTCGGGTTGTCATCAATCAGACGCTCACCGTCGATCAACAGCTGCAACTCGCGACAGTCCAAGAAACCGTAACGGTCACCGGTGCATCACCTGTCGTCGATACAGCGACCAACACGGTCGGCACGAACTTCACCAAGGAGTTGCTCACCGAGATTCCCAACGCGCGTGACATCTGGGCCGCGATGGCGCAAGCACCTGGGCTGCAGATGACGTCATATGACGTTGGCGGATCTCACACCGGTACACAAACCGGGTATATGACGTACGGATTCGATACCCAGAATCAAACGCGTCTCGAGGGGATCGACACGACAGAGGGCACCGCAGCGAACGCTGGCTATTTTGACTTCGGATCATTTGAGGAGTTCCAGGTCGGTGGCGCCGGCAGCGACGCCTCTTCATTCGCTGGCGGTGCCGTACTTAGTATCAGCGTCAAATCCGGAGGAGATCGACTCAGCGGCACCTGGTACAGCGACTGGGAGGGGGAGTCGACCATTTCCGATAACGTGCCTGCTAATCTGCGCGAGGCGAATCAACGGGACGACGACGGCTTTTATGTCCGCACCGCGCTCACTCGTGGCAACCCAATCCAGAACCAGTACGACATCAACTTCAATGTCGGTGGGCCGCTCTGGAAGGGCAAGGCATGGTGGTTCACGAGCTACAGACTGAACGACCAGTTTAAACACACGCTTGGCACCGATCTGATCGAGCGATCGAAGCTCTCGAACAAGTACACGCTCAAAGGAACCTTCCAGCTCAATCGCAATAACCAGGTCATTGGGTTCCTCAACAAGCGCGAGAAGCTGCAGGACAAGCGCGGTCTCGGGCCATCGACGCCCCTTTCAGCCGCGCAATATCAGAGCTCACGCAATTACCCGATGAAAGTGGAGTGGACGAGCGTTCTCGGCAGCCGCGCGTTCCTCGATGTGCTCGCGGGCGAGTGGTACAACTTCTTTCCGCTGCGCCCCACGCGCGACTTTGGCCTCTACGATGGGCCCTGGGGACCAGGCCGCATCGACACGGCCACGCAGATCCGATTTGACGGCGGCGCAAACGACAGCTACCAGGACCAAAAACGTTACAAACCGCAGTTCTACGTGTCGATGGCGTATTTCAAGGAGGGACGGATTGGTAGCCACGACATGAAACTGGGATACGACTGGAAGCGCGATCGGCGTAATCTGTTCCGCGATCAGCCATTCGACATCTTCTATCGCGACAACAACGGCCGTGTGAACCAGGTCGATCTCTATAACACGCCGACCTCCCCCATCAACGACGTCGTTTACAACTCGTTGTGGTTCAACGAGACGTGGACAATGACGGATCGCCTGACGCTGAATTTGGGACTGCGCTTCGAAGCGTACCGTGACGGGTGGCCTGAGCAGCAGTTCAGGCCCAATGGTCTGCCGCAACTTGCGAATTGGAATGACCCTACGTACCGCGCGTTTGTCAGTCCGGTCACCGTCGAGGCGCGCACGGTCGCAGAGACGAAGACGGTCGTCCCGCGCGTCGGCTTCGCCTATGACCTCACCGGCGACAACCGCACCGTGCTGAAGGTGTACTTCGGCCAGATGCGGTTCAACTCCGCGGATACGCTGGCGGATCAGGAAAACCCGGTCGGACGCGCGCAACTACGCTATGCGTTCAATGACCTGAACGGCAATCGCCTTCTCGACGGTCCGCAGGAACTCGGACGATTGATCCAGACCGTCGGCGGCGCTGGCTTCGTTCGTGTGGATCGCAATCTGATTCGGCCGACTGGCAGCGAGGTGTCCTCGAACATCGAGCGCGAACTCGTGCAGGGTCTGTCCGGACGCGTGTCGTACATCTACAAGAACATGCGCAACGTGTGGGCTGAGATCGATGCGGTCAGGACGCCGGCGTACACGATTCCGATCACCATCAACGATCCCGGTCCGGACACCCATGCGGGTACCGGCGATGAGCAGACCTTCCAGACCTTCGATCGTCCCACCACGATTGGATCGGATCGCGTCTACACAAATCCCGAAGGTAACGACGCGGATTTCCATACGACGGAACTCGCGCTGAATCGGCGCTTCTCCGGTCGGTGGATGCTGCTCACTTCGTTCGGCTACACCTGGCGCCACCAGCTGCACGACATGACGTCGAATCAACGCTTCTACTCCTATCGTCCTGCGCGCCATCTCTTTGGCGATGAGAACGGTTACGAGACGTCAACGTTCTGGAACTACAAAGTCATCGGCCGCTACGTGCTTCCGTACGACATTGGACTATCGGGCTCATGGAAAGTACAGAGCGGCATTCAATGGGGTCGTACCATCAGCGCCGGTTTTCCGGGCGACGGCACGCAGACCGTGCGCGTGGAGCCGGTGACCGCGAACCGCGCTCCGTCCGTGGGCATTCTCGACTTTCGCTTGGACAAGAGCATCAAGTGGGGACGATTCGGCAGAGTGGTCGCCATGATGGATGTCTTCAACGCGATGAATGACGGGACGGTGACCGACTTCCGGAGGACGACCGTCAACTATCTCGAGGCCACCGGCATCCTCGACCCGCGCGTGGTTCGCTTCGGACTTCGCGTGGACTTCTGAGCCAACGCATGCGCGCGTCAGTGCCGACCTTAGCGGTCGGGATCCTACGGGGCTCGCGATTGGGCTGACGTCTCGATTCGAACTGCTGTGCTCCCGGATAACTCGAAGGAGCCAATTTCGGCACAGCGTCGTACCGGCAGCCGGCCAGCGTGCTGCAGGGCCGCATCGTGCGGCTTGGATTCCAAGTGAGAAGTGGTGACGGCATCGACCCAAGGAGGCTCACATGAGTCGTGCATTCGTCGCAGTGTTGGTTGATGCGGTGCTCGTGCTCGCGACGGCGCCGGCGGCCGCGGCGCAAACGGGTGATGGCAGCCTGCGAGGCTACGTCAAAGACGGCCAGGGCGGGGTTCTTCCAGGTGTCACGGTGACGGCGCTGAGCCCGGCGCTGCTTGCGCCGGTGACGTCGATTACCGATGGTGGGGGCTACTATCGCCTGCTCAATCTGCCGCCCGGCACATACGCGGTGACAGCGGAGCTCTCCGGCTTCTCGACTTATCGGCGTGAAGGCATCGTCATGCGCGCCGGCACGACGTTCACGGTGGACATCGAGCTGAAGGTCGGCAGTCTCGAAGAAACGATCACGGTAACCGGGGAGTCGCCGATGATTGAAACGGGACGACCGACGAGCGTTCTCAATATCGACGGGGAGCTCGCGCGCGCCGCGCCGGTTACCTCGCGCCGGCTGTTCAGCGATGCGCTCGATCTCGCGCCGGGCGTCGGGTCGCGCAACGTCGACGACGGCGTGGGGCGGCGCGCGTACTATTTCCGAGGCTCGCACATCTACGCGCACGCGTTCCAGCTTGAAGGCGCGCCGGCCTCGGCGTATATCGACTCCGCTGCCCATTCAATGGGCATGGGCGGCGACACCATCCAGGACGTCGAGATCAAGCTCGGTGGCGCCGATGCATCCACTCCCCTCAGCACCGGGGTCGTGATGAACGTCGTCACGCCCCGCGGCCAGAACCAGTACAAGGGATCAGTCGTGTTCTCGTATCAGCCGTTGTCATGGAACGACGACAACACGGCGGGCGGCGCGGCACCGGGCGGCTTGCCCACCTTCCAAAAAGTCAATCAGTGGGATCTCTCGCTGGGCGGTCGCATCATCCGCGATCGGGTGTGGTTCTATGGCACATACCGCTATGCGGACCTGCTGAACGGCATCAGCCGCACCGAGCAGGATCTGGCATATCTGCGGGCGTTCCGTCCCGATTTCGAGCCGTTCGACAACTTCTCAAAAAGCAAGCAACCGTTCGTCAAACTGACGACGCAGTTCGGGCAGCATGAGTTGTCCGGCTTCTGGCAAAACGATCGCAATCGGTTCTCCAGCGATCGGGAGCGCAACACCCATCCAATCAGCCCGCGTGGCACCGGCGGGTCGTTGTATCAGATCAAGTTGAATTCGGTGTGGGGGACGCGCCTGCAGACGAGCGTCCAGGCTTCGTACAACAACAAGGGCGGCGCCGACGTCGACACCTACGAGGATTTCCCGGGATTCGGTCCTTCGGTCGATGTCCATCAGAGCACACGGATCTCGCAAGGCCTTCCAACCGGCACGGGCAGGCTCGTCACGATGAACAACGCCGAGACGCTGAGCATCGCGCCATCATCAATGCTCGTGCTCAGAGGCGATCTGACGTACTACCGCGAGGGCTGGGGCGGATCGCACGAATTCAAAACGGGAATGTGGGCTGCACCGCGTCTCGAGCGTGATGTCTTCAGCCGTGCGCTCAATGACGGATTCACGTTGGAGCGCGTGCGGCAGCGCGACGCGAACAACCCGGCTGCCGGCCTCGTTCCGTTCCAGAGAACGTATGTCTCGCCGATCGAGCTGCAGACGACGGCGGCGCGCGACCGCGACAGTGCGGTGTATGTGCAGGACAGCTGGAAGCCGCATCCGCGGCTCACGGCTAATATCGGTATCCGCGCCGACTTCGTGCGACGCTTCGATGATATTTTCGACGTCGAGCGCATGAACAGCACGAACATCGGGCCGCGAGTCGGCGGTGCGTTCTTGATCACCAGGGATGCGCGCAATGTCTTGCGCGCTTTTTACGGCCGGGTGCACGAACAGGTCAACGGCCGCGATCCGATCACGACCTTTGGGCCGACGTCACGGCGAGAGACGCGCAATATCTACGATGCGAACGGCGACGGCGTGTTCGAGACCGAGGTCCTCACGCCGGCTGCGACGGTGGAGATCAACCGTCTCGCCTTCGATCGCAACCTGCACCAGCCGTT
>DASPWV010000243.1:0-3045 GCA_035637635.1 Vicinamibacterales bacterium
CGAGCGACACGACGCCGTCGGTCTCGAGCGTCGATGTCTGTCCTGAGAAATTGGCGCTGGCAGGAGAGGGCTGCTGTGGTGCGGATCGTGGCGGAGAAGGGGCTTGGGCGTGGCCGATCCCGGCTACTGTGACTCCCAACACCAGGACCAACAGCTTCCGCACCATTTTCCAGTTCCTTCTTCAAGTCCGAGCGTGGGGTTTTCGCTGACTCCGGTCGTTGCACCTCATCGGGCGGCCGACAGGCGGAATATCAAAGTGGGCGCGCTCTCCTTTGGTCGGAGATTAAGCCGTTTCGAGTTCCGGGAACGTACCAGAATTGTCGTTGATGTGCAACGTTTTGTGGTCGATCCGCTCCGGCGGGTGAATCCCTCAGTTGTTGTGCGGCAGGAGACGACGATGGCGACACTCTAACCACCTTATGATTCTGCAATGCGATTTCTGATCCGAGCTCTGCTGTTCCTGATCGTTCTCGGCGCTCTCTGCATCGGCGTCGCCTATCTGGCTGCACCGCGCGTCATCGCTGGTCCGGTCATCGAGCTCCGCTCTCCCGAAAAGTTCGTCGGCCAGAATTCCTCGCTGGAGTTCCTGGTGCAGGCGCCCGCCAGCCGCTTTTCCAAGGTGGAAGCCACGCTCGAACAGGAAGGGCAGTCGACGACGGTGTTTTCGCTCGACCCTGCAAAGGCCGGCAACGCGGAAGTGAAACAGGATTCGGCGGATCGCATGTGGGTAATTCGGCGCATCGGCCGTCAAACGATACCGACGCTGAAGGCGGGACCGGCTCGCTTGACGATCACTGCGGCGCGTCCGGTGCTCTACGGCCTGCGCGACGTGAGCACGACGACCACGCGCGACCTGCAGGTGCGGCTGGAACCGCCCCGCGTCGCTGTCGTGTCGCTCCACCATTTTGTGAACCATGGGAGTGCGGAGTTCGTGGTCCTTCGTGCGACGCCTGCAGATGTGCAAGCAGGCGTTCGTGTCGGCGATCACGAATACCGCTCGTATCCCGGAACGAGCGTGGGAATCAGCGATCCCGCCGTGCGCGTCGCGTTTTTCGCCCTCTCGTACGATCAGGATCTCAAGACGCCGATCACGGTGTTCGCGCGCGACGAGGCCGCCAACCAGGCGACCTCCGCCTTCGATTACAGAGTGTTTCCAAAACCGTTCGCGCACTCGAAGATCATCGTGGACGATGCGTTTATGCAGAAAGTGGTACCGCAGATCGCCGAGACGGCGCCTGAGGCAAACATCCCGACCGATAACCTGCTGAATGGCTTCCTGAAAATCAATCGCGATCTTCGCAAAGAGAACAACGCGAAGATCGCTTCGATGGCGACGAAATCGAGACCCGAGATGATGTGGCGCGAGGGGTTCTCGCTCGGCAACATCAACGTCGAAGCACGGTTTGCCGATTTCCGGACCTATTACTATCAAGACAAAGAGATCGATCGCCAGGTTCATCTGGGCTATGACCTTGCGACGCTTCAACACGCTCCCATCGAAGCCGCAAACCGAGGTGTCGTCATCTATGCCGCGCCGCTCGGCATTTATGGCAATGCGGTCATCCTGGATCACGGGCTCGGCGTGCAGTCGCTGTACGGCCACATGTTGACGAGTGATGTGAAGGAGGGCGACGCCGTCGAGAAGGGACAGACCATCGGCAAGACCGACAGCACCGGCCTGGCCGCAGGCGACCATCTGCATTTCACGATGATCGTCGACGGGGTGATGGTCAGCCCTGTCGAGTGGTGGGATCCGCACTGGATGGAAGATCGCGTGTTTCGAAAAATCCGCGAGGCCGGAGGCAAGGCGCCGGAACGTGCCGGGGCGACCGCGCCGAAGGCGACGAAGCGTCGAGCCGGGTGACATAATGGAAGATTGATCGTGATCAGCAAGGCTCTTTGCCGGACTAACCGCCTTCGCCGAGGCTTCGGCGATCAAGAAGTCCCGCGCTACGTGCTCATCGTTGCCATCTTCGCAGCTGGCTGCGGCGGCTCGACATCGAAGTCGCCGGCCGCCGCACCGCCCGCGGTCGATCCCGCGACAGCAGCATCGCTGACAGGACAAATCGCTCTCGATGGAACGCCGCCACCTCCTGAAGTCATCCGGATGGAGGGCGATCCGAAATGCGTGGCCGCTGCCCAGGACGAGGAACGCCGCAGCGAATACGTCGTATCGAAGGACGGCAAGTCGCTGCAGAACGTGTTCGTCTACATCAAAGAGGGGCTGCCGCAGCGGCTGTATCCGGTGCCAAACGAGCCCGTGGTATTGGATCAACAGAAGTGCCGGTACGTTCCACACGTGCTTGGCGTTCAGGTCGGGCAGGCGCTCGAGGTTCGCAACAGCGATCCGCTCCTGCACAACGTTCATGCCGAAGGCGCGGTCAATCGGGCGTTCGACGTCGGGCAACCGCTGCCGGGCATCAAGACGACCCATACCTTCACCACTCGCGAGGTGATGATCCCGGTGAAGTGTCAGGTGCATTCGTGGATGCACGGATACATCGGCGTTCTCGAGCATCCGTTCTTTGCCGTCAGCGACGCGAATGGGCACTTTGCCATTCCTCAACTGCCGCCGGGCACCTACACGGTCGAGGCGTGGCACGAGCGCCTGGGGACCCAGACGCAGCAAATCATAGTTGCGCCAAAAGAAGCGAAGACTCTCAACTTCACTTTCAAGGTTTCCTGACGTGAAAACAGCCACCGAACTGCCCGCAGGCACGATCGTCGATTCAGGCGGTGACGCTCGCGTCCACAGCCGCAGCGCGGATTACCTGACGCTGACGAAACCCCGCCTCAACTTCCTGGTGCTCGTCACGACGCTCGCGGCGTTTTATCTCGGCGGAGGCGCGACCGAGCCCTTCCTGCTCCTCCTGCACACCTTGATGGGCACCGCTCTCGTCGCCGGCGGCGCGTCGGCGCTCAACCAGGTGTGGGAGCGCGACACCGATCGATTGATGCGCCGCACGCGGCTTCGTCCGCTGCCGGATCTGCGTCTCAATCCGGTCGATGCGCTCTGGTTTGGCGTGCTGCTATCCGCCATTGGCA
>DASPWV010000244.1:0-2569 GCA_035637635.1 Vicinamibacterales bacterium
AACGGATCGCCGTAGCCGGTGCTGCCACGGTAATTCGGACGCAGCACAGCGTAGCCTTTGCCGGCATACACCTGAATCTCGGGGCTGAAGCCGAACTTGTCGGACGCGGCAGGGCCGCCGTGGGTCGACACGATGAGCGGGTATCGCTGTCCCTGCCGGTAATCGACCGGGTAGAACAGAAGTCCTTCTACCTGCTGTCCGTCCTGACCTTTCCACGTCAGGCGTTCCTGGCGGGCGATCTTGAACTGTTTGTCGAGGTAATCGAACGCGTGCGTAACCTGCTTCGGCTCTGCCACTCCCGCCGCAGGCAGCAGATTCACTTCGCCGGGACGCGTCGCCGTGTTCAGCGTGAAGACGTGAAGCTTTGCGCTCTCGGAATACGTCCAGTTGCCCAGCGCGTGATCCCCTTTCGTCAGCGGCGTCACTTGCTTGGTTCCAACGTCCACGCGCACGAGCTCGCTGTGAACGCCCATATTCGCGTCCACGAACAGCGATTTCCCGTCGGTCGACCATACCGGGTTCGATGCCTCGAAGCTCACATCGGCAACGAGGACGTGCGGCGTTCCTCCTATCGCGGGCACGAGAAAGATCTTGTCGTTGTAGTACGTGTCCGACGCCTCGTTCGCGCTGGCCGTAAATGCCACCGTCGCGTTGTCAGGCGATAGGGACGGGCCGCTCTCACCGAATTCGTTTTTCGTCAACTGCTTCGCGTTCGTGCCGTCTGCGTCGCTGACCCAGACCTCGGCGAACCGTGAATGTTCCAGCAGCGGCGAGGGCGCCCGCATCATCACAATCTTCTTCCCGTCGCGCGAGAGCTCATACGACGTCACCGAAAAATCGCCCTCGGTGATCTTCTTCGTTGTGCCGTGCAAATCCGTCGTCCACAGATGCTGCTGCTTGAAGTTCGTCTCCTCGAACGAATACACATCGTCGCGCACGCGCTCTTTCTCGCGTTCGTCGGCGCTCTTTGCATCGTTGGCTGCAAACCAGATGAACTTTCCATCCGGGGACCATGACGGGCTTTCCGGCGATGCGCTGTGGTTCGTCAACCGGCGTGCTTCGCCGCCGTCGATGTCGAGCAGATAGATCTGATCGTTCGTGTCGCTGTCGCGGCGCGCGATAAACGCGATCGTGCGGCCGTCTGGCGACCAGCGCGGGCTCGACTCTCCGCGCTCTCCAAACGTGAGCTGCAGCTGATTCGAGCCGTCCGCGTTGATTCGATAGAGATGCTTGACACGGCGATTGTTTTTCCAGTCGGCCGCATCCATCACGAACACGATCTGCTTCCCGTCGGGCGAGAGCCGCGGGTCGCTGATCGAGGGCACTTCGATCGCATCGACGAACGACAGCGGCCGCTTATCCTGCGCGACGAGCCGATCGGCCGCGCCGGCAACCAGGAACACTCCCGCAAGAATCGCGAAGTTGAGACGAGCGACGCGCATGAGTGAATCTCCTTGAAAATGACTCGAAGCTGCTGATTCTACCGGGAATGGCAGAAATCCGAGCCGAACGATGTGGTCCCCGCATTCGCGTCGGGACGGCCGGCGTGGGACTTGACGGATGGAAACGAACGGCGGATAACAATCGGGATCTGGCGATCCGGCGGCGACTCGATCGCCATGTCCTTCCCCTCAACTGATGCAACAGGCAAGGAGGTTCAATGGTCCGCCATGCCGTTCTCGCGTGGTTTGCTGTGCTCCTGTTCGCTCCCCCTGAGCTTGCCCTCGCCCAGAGCGGCACGGGCAGCCTTCGAGGATACGTTCGTGACGAGCAGGGCGGTGCGCTACCCGGCGCAACCGTTACTGCCACAAGCCCCGAGCTGCTGGCGCCGGTCACGAGCGTGACCGACAGCAGCGGGTTCTATCGCCTGCCAAACCTTCCCCCGGGGACCTATGCGCTCTCGGTTGAGCTGCAAGGCTTCTCCACTCACAAACAAGAAGGCATCCTGCTTCGCGGCGGCGCAAACTTCGAAGTGGATGTCGCCATGAAGATTGGAACGCTGTCGGAAACGATCACGGTCTCGGGCGAATCTCCGATGCTGGAAGTTTCCAAACCCGGCAACGTTCTCAACATCGACGGCGAATTCCAGAAGAACCTCGTCATCGCTTCCCGGCGCAACTGGACGGACTTCCTCGAGATCACCCCGGGCGTGCATTCCCGACCTTTCGACGATGGAAGCGGACGGATGGTGTATTTCGGCCACGCGACAGAGCACTTCGCGCATGTGGTGCAGCTCGAAGGCATGCAGGCCGGCAACTACAATGACTTCCAGCTCACTTACGTGCAGATGGGGTCGGACATGATTGCCGACACGCAGGTGAAGACCGGCGGTCCCGACGCGGCAACACCAATGGGGACCGGCCTTGCGATCAACGTCATCACCAAGAGCGGCGGCAACGTCGTCCGCGGCACCACCGGTTTCGCTTACCAGCCGTTCTCGTGGAACGGCGACAACACGAGCGCCAGAACCCTCTTCGCACTCCCGCAGGAATTGCGCTCGATTTCGGGTTGTCCGAATGGCGAATGCATTTCAACCGGCGGCAGTCCGGTGCAGTCGGAGATCAAGCAG
>DASPWV010000245.1:0-8639 GCA_035637635.1 Vicinamibacterales bacterium
ACACCGGCACCACCATCAGGCCGGCGCCGTGTGCAGTGGCCATCAAAAAGGACCACACGGTGAGTCCAGCCATGCCGACGCGCATGCTCGCCCAGCGCGGATGCTGATGGCGGAAGAACCGCATCACGCCGAGCGCAACGAGGACGCCGGCCATCGGCCAGCGGAGGTCGCCGATCGGGATGACCGCTCCGACCGCCAGCGCGGCGCCGACAGCGCCGGCAACGGCCAGCGCGTGCCCGGCACCGAGAGGCAGCAGCGCCCGAAGCACCCCGCCGCGGCGGCGCTCCTGCATCCCGAGCGCCACCGCGAACAGCCAGCCCATACCAGGATTGATGCCGTGAAAGGCGCCGAGCGCCATCAGCATCACCCACGATGTCGTGCCCGTCTCAGTCGTCATCATCGACCCTCACGCGAAGCAGTAGGAATCGGAGCTCGCATCGCCGCCTTCGAGGTGGACCTGGTGCGGGCGCATCCCGTCGAATTCCACGAACCCGGCGCGATCGAGCGCGAGGCCGCCGTTGGGGCGCACATCAACTTTCGCCAGCCAGCCCTTGACGCCGTCGGGATAGAACTGGTCGTCCCACGTGCGATACAGCGAGTTCGTCACGTAGACGCGCTTGCCGTCGCGGCTGATCTCCACCATCTGTGGCGCGCCGTTCAGCGGCTGACCCGGACGCGCGGGATGCTCCTGACGCCGGACGATGCCTCCGAGCCTGATTGAGCCGGTCTCGATCGGATTGAACGGATCGGACACGTCGAACTGCTTCAACTCGCCCGTGCCAAAGCACGAGACGTACAGGAATCGATCGTCGAGCGAGAGGTTGATGTCGGTCACGAGTGGCGGAACCGCCCCGAAGGCTTTCAGCAGCGGCGGCAAGTCGTCGGCGGCCGCGGACTCGGCGGGAATGTCAATCACTTTGTGGATCCGCCAGTCGCCGCCTTTGCTGGTGCCTTCGCGATGCCACATCCAGATCGAAGAGGACAAGTCCCTGAGGCTGGTGACCACTCCGACGAAGCCGTAGGTCTCGGTGGGATCGTGCGCCGCGCGCAGTTCCAGCACCATCTGCTGTTCGGCTCCGAGCTCCAACTTCTGCAGGTGCCGGCGGGTCTGGAGATCCCAGACGTGCAGCGCGTTGCCGTACTTGCCGGCGAGGAGCAGCTCCGGGTTGACGCCGTTCTCCACCATGTTCGGCGTGCCCCACTCGCTGGTGATCATCGTGTCGTGTCCGAGATGCCACCAGAAGTCGTAGGCGAGATACTGCGGGCCGCGCTCGCGCTCCCATCGGCCTTTGATCTCGAAGGTCTGCGGATCGATTACGAAGATTCCGCCAGGACCGTTGCCTTCACCATCGCCCAACGCGTTCATGTAGATCCCGTCGGGGCCGCAGTGAGAAGTGTGCGGTCGGCTGTAGCCCGTTTTCCTGAGCAGCTCGTCGCCTTCGATCACCTTGACGAGACGCGGGCGGCGCGCGTCGGGCTCGGTGTCCAGGATGTAGATTCGCGACGAACGCAGCCCGGGTACCACGAGGTAGCGCCGCTGCATGTGCGGGTGCGGCGAGTAGGGGCATAGACACGAGCTGCACGCGTTCCATCCGAAATGGTGAAGCTCATCGCCGACACCAGGCATTTCGATCCTCGCGATCTGAGCGCCGTAGCCGGGAGATGCGGGATCGACGTCCAGTACGGCAAACGCGTCGCGACCGGCCGGGTCTGGATTGAGCAAGGCGACATAGGCGAGCGTCTCCACTGGCGCCTGCATGGCCATCGTCGGGGACGGATAGAAACTTTGGTCGGGAAGCAGTCTCGGCATCGTGTGTTCTCTCCTTACGCGTTTCAGTTGCGCGCGATCGAGAGGTTAGAATCGGAGGGCCACTCGCGTCCTTTGAGAACGCTGGTGTATTTCTGAATCTTTCCTGAGGTGGAATTCGTGGGCGAAACTCCGGGCCGAGTCGCCTATCGCTTTGGGCCGTTTCAGCTCGACGCCCGAGAACGCCGTCTCTCGCGCGGCTCCGAAGTCATCCCCCTGCGGCTGAAGGTCTTCGACACGCTGCGCGTGCTGGTCGAGAATGCCGGCCGGCTCGTGACGAAGCAGGAGTTGCTGGACACGGTCTGGCCTGAAACAACCGTCGAAGAAAACAATCTCAATCACAACGTATCGGTACTGCGGAAGGCGCTTGGAGAGAAGGCGACGGGGCAGCAGTACATCGAGACCGTGCCGCGGGTGGGTTATCGCTTTGCGGCGGCGGTTGAAACCACCGAGCCGCGCGCCCAAGCCACGGTCGCGTCAGCGGTGAGAGCGCGCCAGGAAATCAGGTACTGCACGACCAGTGACGGCGTTCGCCTCGCCTATGCCAGCATCGGGAGCGGGCCGCCGCTCGTCAAAGCGTCAAACTGGCTGACGCATCTCGATTTCGAATGGGGCAGCCCCATCTGGCGGCACTGGTGGTCCGCGCTGTCCCTTCATCACCGCGTCATTCGTTACGACGAGCGTGGCAATGGCATGTCGCAACGCGACGTCCCCGACGTGAGCTTCGACACATGGGTGCGCGACCTCGAAACCGTGGTCGATGCCGCAGGTCTCGATCGATTTCCGCTTCTCGGGATTTCTCGCGGAGGTCCGATCGCGATCGCGTACGCAGTCAAACACCCCGAGCGCGTGACGCACCTCGTTCTCTATGGCGCCTTCGCCGCGGGGCTGAACCACGTGGGGAGGCGGGACGAGCTCGAGGCCCGCCGTGCCCTCGTCAGCCTCATGCGGCTTGGCTGGGGACTGAACAATCCGGCGTTTTGCAAAATCTTCACGTGCCGCTTCATTCCCGAAGCCACGCCCGAGCATGAGCGCTGGTTCGATGAACTCCAGCGCGTATCGACTTCACCCGAAAATGCTGCGCGTCTCATGGACCGCGATGACCGCCTCGATGTCCGGCCGCTCCTCTCGCAGGTGTCGACGCCGACGCTCGTGATCCACTGCGATCGCGACCAGGCCGTCCCGCCGGAGAATGGCCGACAAATCGCCGCCGCCATCCCCAACGCGCGCTACGTCTCGTTACCGGGCGCCAACCACTTGATGCTGGAGGAGGAGCCAGCCTGGGCGATGTTCCTCGAGGAACTAGGTTTGTTTCTGAATTGGTAGTGCGGCCTAGATTCAGCAACCAAGTGCAGGAGTTTGCACCGCATCAAATACTTTCGTGGATGAGCTAGTATCCGTCAATATATATGCCGCCTCTCGATTGTCTGCGGGCAATCCGCGATTCAAGATGCAGCCCGGCGCGTGGTCTGCCCGAATTGGCATGAGAACGGATGAATGAATAAAGGACTGGCAGCCAACACCACGCTCTCACACTACCGCATCGAGCGAAAACTCGGCGCCGGCGGGATGGGCGAGGTGTACCTGGCGCATGACCTGCGACTGCGCCGCCCTGTCGCGCTCAAGCTGTTGCCGCCGAAGTACACGGCGGATCGCGAACGGCTGCAGCGCTTCGAGCAGGAGGCGTGCGCCGCCTCGGCCCTGAACCACCCGAACATCCTCACCATCTACGAGATTGGTGTGGAGAACGACACACATTTCATCGCCACCGAACACGTTGGCGGCGTGACCCTCAGGCACAGGCTCCGTGAGGCGAAGATGAGGCTCGGCGACGCGCTCGACGTGTCGCACCAGACGGCTCTCGCGTTGACCGCCGCGCACGCCGCCGGAGTCGTCCACCGCGACATCAAGCCGGAGAACATCATGCTCCGGCACGACCACGTTGTGAAGGTGCTGGACTTCGGCCTCGCCAAGCTCGTCGAACCGGAGAATCCCTCGAGCGTTGGCCCAGAAGCGCAGACGCGCGTCCACGTCAAAACCGATCGAGGAGTGGTATGGGGGACAACCTATTACATGTCGCCCGAGCAGGCGCGCGGGCTGGAGACGGACGCGCGCACGGACGTGTGGTCGCTCGGCGTGGTGCTGTACGAAATGATCGCGGGGCGCGTCCCGTTCGAGGGCGAGACGACGAGCCACGTCACCGTCTCGATTCTGGAACACGAGCCCGCGCCGCTCGCGCACTTCGCACCCGGCGCGCCCGCAGAGTTGCAGCGCATCGTGCGTAAGTGCCTGACGAAAGAGCGCGACGAACGCTACCAGACGGCGCGCGATCTGATGATTGACTTGAAGAATTTGCGCCGCGAGTTGGATTTGCAGCGCGACCTCGACCGCTCCGCCGCGCTGCACGCGCCGACACCGCAAACGGGTCGGGACGCGCCGACGCACACGCTCGCCAGCGCCTCACGTGCGTCGACGAAAGCGATAAATGACGCCGCGTGGACGAGCGAGACGGGCGCGCGCCAGACATCGAGTGCCGAGTACATCGTTACTGAAATCACGCGCCACAAGAAAGGCGCGATCGTGCTTGCGGCTCTCGCAACGGTTGCCATTGCTGCGTCGATTCTCTTCCTTCAGTTTCGCGGCGCGCGTGCCTTGACCGAAAAGGACACGATCCTCCTGTCGGATTTCGTCAACACGACCGGAGACCCTGTCTTTGATGGAACGCTCAAGCAGGCGCTGGCTGTGCAACTCGGTCAGTCTCCTTTTCTGAATATTTTTTCCGAAGACCGTGTGCGCGGTGCGCTCAGATTCATGGGGCGCTCGCCAGATGAGCGCGTGACCCGAGAGGTTGGGCGTGAGATCAGCCAGCGTCAGGGATTGAAGGCCATGCTCGTGGGTTCGATTGCGAGCTTGGGAAACCACTACGTGATCACGCTGGAAGCGATCAACGCGCAGACTGGCGACGCGATTGCGGGCGAACAGGCGGAAGCTGAAAACAAGGAGCAGGTGCTTCATGCGCTTGGCGGAGCGGCAACGAAGTTGAGAGAGAAGTTGGGAGAGTCGCTCCAATCAACCCAGAAGTTCGACGCGCCGATTGAACAGGGAACGACCTCGTCGCTTGAAGCCCTCAAAGCCTTCTCGTTGGGAGTTGAACAGCAACTAAAGGGCAAGTTCCTGGAAGCCATTCCATTTCTCAAACGCGCGACGGAAATAGACGCCAATTTCGCACTCGCTCATGCTCGGTTGGCATCGATGTATTACAACAGCGGGTTGTATGACCTTGCCGCCGAAGCGTCGCAAAAGGCGTACGCGCTGCGCGATCGAGTCAGCGAGCGCGAACGTCTCTTCATCTCTGCGGGTTACTACGATAACGTCACCGGGGAATTGGAGAAGTATCTCGAGACGTTGGAACTGTGGAAGCGCACGTATCCGAACCACGCTGCGCCGCCCAACAATCTGGCTCTTAAATACATCGAGCTTGGTCAATTCGATAAAGCGATGGGCGAAGCACGTGAAGCGATTCGCCTCAATCCGAATTCGGCTTCCGGCTACTCTCTTTTGGCCACCGCGTTCGTCGGTCTCAATCGCTTCGATGAGGCCAAGGAGATCATCGGGCAGGCGCTGGCGCAGGACCTCGAAACCTCAGCCATGCACAGAACGCTGTATCGGATTGCTTCTGTCCAGGGTGATGCGACGACGATGCAGCAACAGATCGAGTGGACGAAGGGAAAGCCGGATGAATACATGGCGCAAAATTGGCAAGCCGAGACTGCCGCATTTTCCGGCCAGTTCCGAAAAGCCAACGAATTCTCCAACCACGCCTTTGAGTTGGCAGAGCGCCACGGACTGAAAGACGTTGCGGCGCAGATTGCGGTAGGAGCCGCGGCGCGGGATGCGCTACTGGGTGATTGCAGGCAGGTGAAAGAGCGGACCGCAAAGGCGCTCGGGATATCACACAGTCAGCTGACGATGATCCCTGCCGGCAACGCACTGGCTACCTGCGGCGAATTCAGCGAAACACAGACCATTACTGGTGAATTGGTCAGGCGTTTTCCGAAAGACACCCTACTCAATAAAGTTTCGCTGCCGGTGGTTCAAGCCCGAATTGAAGTGCACAAAGGCAATCCGGCTCAGGCGATTCACTTGTTGGAGACGACGAGACCGTATGAGCGAGCGGCTCTTTTCCAGATCGCCTACCTACGCGGTCAGGCCTACCTCAGTCAACAACGGGGAGCGGACGCCGGAGCCGAATTCCAGAAGATCGTCGGCGACAGGGGCTGGCAGACTGCGTCTCCTTTCTACCCGCTCGCGCAGTTGGGGCTGGCGCGCGCAGTAGCCTTGAGCGGCGACACGACGAAGGCACGCAAAGCCTATCAAGATTTCTTCGGACTCTGGAAAGACGCCGACTCGGATGTCCCCATTCTGCAAGAGGCCAGGCGGGAGTACGAGAAGCTGAAATGAGAGACAGCGCAGAATCAACTGCTTACGGCCTTCCAGGTTTTCCGGATTTTTCGTCCATTGCCGCAATCTCCCCTCGGGCATCGAGATCAAGGATTGTGTTTTCGTCCAAATCGCGGCTCTCGCTGATCGGTCGTCTGCGCGCGGATTTCGAGAGGTCGCAATGAAGAGATTGATTCTGGCGCTCCTTCTCGTCGTCATCGTTCTGCTGTTGCCCACGCCGGCAACGGCGCAATTGCGCGATCTCTGCGACTCGTCGTCAGGAGTTCCTACCGGCGGGTGGATATTGGACGTTACCTAGGAACGAGCGAGCTCACAAGCGGACGGTCTCGAGGGTGCTTCATTGATTGTCATCTTCCCTCGCACGGGTAACGATCGCGCACGCGGCGCGGGTGTGCTGCAGATTTCGATGGCACCTCCAATCACAATCCGTTGATCGTGACGAGGCGAACGCCGCTGCTGGTCTGCGCTGACCTCAATGACAACGAGGTTGCGGGATTGACCAGCGTCGGGCTCGAGGCGCGCGACGTGTCCGGCGGGGAGCTGTCGCTGGTGAGCATCTTGATCGACGGCGAGCTCGATGATCGCGGAGAAGCCGACGCGACGCTCGTGATCGCGCAGGCCACACGAACCGTTCAGATTCGGGGCATTCACGTGACCATGCGCGTCTGGGATTACCGATGACGTGCGCGCCGGCGTGACGTGCGAATGGCATTGTCATCGTTCACTACGTTTTGCTGCGGGCAATCCGCAAGCTTGCCAGAGAGCACTTCGATCTCGGCGGCGTTCCGCGGATCGTCGGTCCGAGCGGACTGCGACTGGATCGTGTCCAGGGCCTTCCGATAGTGCCCGCAGGCCGCGCGCGCGTGCTCCAGCGCCGCCGATCCCCCCGCGGACTGCGCGAGCTGTCGCTCGAGGTCGCCCGCATGCTCGTGCGCAATCGCGAGATAGCGAATCGTTTCCTTTCGTGACGCGTGCGCATCGAGCAGCATCGTGGCATCGTGGTATGCCTGCCGTTGCCTCATTTGGCGGCCTTGGCGAATTCCAGATCGACGCGCCATTCGCTCCCGGTGGCCGACTTACCGTCATGGAGACTGGCTTGACCGGTATCGGCACTAGCTATCCCTTCGATCGGTTACAAGTCGTCGGCGACGTCCGAATTGGCGCGGCTGACGAGAACGGATGCATCAAGAACTTCGGCGGCGGCACTATCATCGGAACGTGCTCGTCCGATGTGCGTTTCAAGAAGGACGTCACACCATTCGGTCCCGTGCTCCGGGCGCTTGCTGCGTTGCAGCCCGTGCATTACTATTGGCGCGCCGCAGAATTTCCGGATCGTCACTTCGGCGATGGACGCGCATACGGGCTGATCGCGCAGGACGTGGAGCAGGTTCTGCCGGAGCTGGTCGTCACCCAGGAAGACGGCTACAAAGCTGTCGACTACAGCAAGCTCCCGTTGTTGACGATTCAGGCGGTCAAGGAACTGACTGCAGACCTCGACGCGACGAAGAGCGACCTCAAAGAGCTGAAAGCCGAGAACGACATGCTGAAGATGCATGTCGCCGAGCTCGAACGGCTCGTCAGAACGCTGCTCACTACACCGTTACGCCAGTGACAACGCGAGCGTGCGACGACCTTTACCGTCTCGCGCTTCCGCTTGTTGTGTTATGGCGGCCGGTGTAACCGCATCGTGACATCGAGCCGGCTCCTCGGCTTGAGCCGTTCTTCTAACGGATGGCGCGTATGACTGCGGCAGACGCTCGAACAATCACGGATGCCAGATATATGCTGCGTCGTCGGTCGGCGTCGGCTGTGGCATTCAGAAGCGGAGCCGTTTCTATGCGTTGCATCATTGCAACACTCGCCTCGCTGGTCGTCGTGCTCGTGTCCCCGGTCGCCTCATTCGCTCAATGCTCCCCACTGTCGACTTCAATAAGCACGCTGGGTGAAACGGCTGTTCATCGCGGACAACTCGGCGCTGGCGAACGGTCTCGGCGGTCCGAACCCGACGCTCGCCATGCAGGCGGTTCCGACTCGGACGACAGAGAAGATCTTCCGCAAGTATTTCGACGGTGATGCGTGGGTCCGGCGTACCGCGCCCGTTTCATCGGTGGTTGCGAGCGTCACACAGGCGGTCCGTGCGCTTCATGGCGGGAGTTGATTCAAATAGACCGCGTCCGCCGTTTCGAGGTTCGCTTATGACCAACAGACAGATCGCCCCAGTGATTCTCAGACTCTCTACTGTCGTCATTGTCTTCGGTTCAATCGCGTGCGCCAATCCGCCGATCGGACCTACCCCGGTCCCGGCCCCAGCGTCTCAGTCGACGAGGGCCGCAGTCACCGGTGACGCGGCGACGCCAGCCACTCTCTCGCA
>DASPWV010000246.1:0-8339 GCA_035637635.1 Vicinamibacterales bacterium
GCTGTCGCAAGTCCCGCTCGCCGTCCGGCTGACAAGGTGTTGCGCACCACGACCGCGGTCGTCGAGCCGGGCGTGACGGCAAGGAGGAACGTGAAGGTCAGATACGCGATGAAGAGCGGGTCGGTCAACAGGCGTTCATGACTCGGTGTGGTACTTCTTTTCGCCCGCAGGAATCGGAATGCTCAACCGATTCTGCGCGGGCGGCAGCGGGCACGTCGTGTACGGGTTGTACGCGCACGGCGGGTTTTGCGCATAGTTGAAGTCCATTACTACACGTCCATCGACGGCTGGATCGGTGTAGAGAAACCGCGCCGACGGATACGTCTCCTTGCCGCTCGTCTGATCGCGGAACACGAACCAGAGGCGCTGTCCCGACTTCCACGCTTCCATCGTGTGCTCGCGGCCGCCCAGCGCGAAGGTCACGGTACCCACGGCATCGAAAGGCTCGAGGTCGCCGAGGATGTTCGGGATCTGCACCTGTTTCGTTTGTGGATACGCCGTGAAGGTACCGATCGCTCGCAACGCAGGATTGGGTTCATACCACCGCAGGCCCGTGAAGTTTCTCCTGATCGGACTGTTCTGATCGCGCACGCGTAACGCGAGGCGAGGCCCACTGTAGTGGACGAAGAACGTGAGGCCGCCGAAGCTCACGGTGTCTTGCGGTTTGCCGTCGAAGGCGCCGTGCAGCTCCGATTCCTTCACCTGCTTGTCGTTGATCGTCAGCGTTTGGCCGTCAACGGCTTTGATTCGAACGTTTGTGCCGTTCATCGTGATGACTGCGGCATGCTTCGGCACCGTCGGGAAGTCGAGCACGATATCGTTGCCCGGATCGGAGCCGACACGATTCTCGCCCTGATTGAGGAAATGCAGACCGGCGACTGTCAACCAACCCGTGTCGGCTTTGAGTGTGGCCTCCCGATCGGCGCGGAATTTTAGTAGCGCACCCGTATCGTATCCCTGTGCGACAGCGCTCGCGGCAAGCGCAAGCGCAACCGCTGAAGTTGCCCAAACGAAATGATGCGTCTTGATCATGGCTGGAAACCTCTATTGTAGCGGAGGTGCCTGAGGCCCTCGCGCCTTACGACGTTGGGCGGAACATCGTCTCCGTCAACTGGACGTCGGCCCCGCGCCACGCAGCCTCGTACCTCTTCCGGACCTCTTCGGCCTCCGCTATCTTGCGCTGGCGCGCGAGCGCTGTCGACAAGCCGAAAAGCGAGCGCGGGTTCTCGCGGTTGTGTTCGAGATCCTGGCGAAACACCGTTTCCGCATCGCGCGCGCGGCCCACCCGCAAGAGCGCAGCGCCGAGCTGTTCGCGTGTCGGCAGCAGCCAGTCGGGCGGTTCATCGTAGGCAAGGCGGTCCTCAGCTGCGACCGCTCGCGTCCACGCGCTGGTGGCGGCAGTCGCGTCTCCCTTTGCCGTCGCAATGCGCGCGGTGAGATCTTCTCTCGCCACCGCGAGCACCGCCGCGACAGAGTTCACGAGGCTGAGCGTCATGTCTTTTGGAAGACGGCTTGCCGCCTGCTCCATCGCATCGCGTTCGTTCTCAGCGTCGGCGACGTGACGGAGACCGGCATGCGCCGCGCCGCGCGCGTAGTGATCGAGTGCTGCCTGCAGATCACGTCCGGCGGATGCCGCAGGCGAGGACAACACCTCGTTCCAGCGTTCGAAGCGAAGGAGCGCGAACGTCTCCTGCAGCGTGAGCGGCTGAAGCATCACGACGTCGCCCGCAAGCGGCGCGACCAGCGCCGCCGTCTTCCGGCCGGCCTCGCGCGCTTCGGCCAGGTTGCCGCGCATCATGGCAGCAGCCGACCGGAACTGCAGGTTGTGGCCGTAGTACATCGTGGGATACATCCCCTTCGCTCCTGTCGCCTGCACGTACGTCTCATCGATCGTGGCCGCGACCTCATTGCTTTTGGCAGCGGCGCCGTAATCACCGACACGTTCATAGATATGCGCCGGCATGTGGACCAGATGACCCGCGCCGGGAACGAGCGTGTCGAGGCGTTTCGCGCTTGCCAACGCACGATCGGGCGCCTTCGAAGCCTCGACTGCATGGATGTAGTAATGATTTGCACCAGGGTGATCGGGGTTTCGTTTGATCACTCCCTCGAGCGTGCTGACGATCTCGTTCGTGCCGGGAGCAGGCGTGCCGTCGAGCGCATAGAGCTTCCAGGGACGTAGATTCATCATGCTCTCGGCATGCAGCGTGGCCGCATCGAGATCGTCGGGAAAGCGTTTCGATACCTCGCCCATGGCCGCCGCGTAGGCTTCTTCGCGTGCCGGCTGCTTTCCATCGTCTGGCGCCGCCACGTACCGTTTCGCGAGGGCGTCGATGAACGCCCGCTCGACATCGCTGCCGTTGACCGCGCGCTCCTGCGCGTGCGCGAGATGGCTGTACGCCTGCTGCAGTCGGTCCGGTGTCGCGGTGTCGTTGTAGTTCGTTCCAAGCGCCAGCGACATGCCCCAATGCGGCATCGGCGCTTTCGGATCGAGCGCGGCCGCGCGCTCGAACGAGCGGAATGCTTCCTCGTGATTGAACCCGTAGAGGAGCGTCAGGCCTTCGTCGAAGAACTTTTGCGCTTCGTCACTCGTGGTAGTCATCGGGCGATGGTAGGAGCCCAGGTTACCGAGCAGGGTTGTCCGCTGCGCTGCCGCAGGAGCCGCATGCGTATCGCCGTGAGCACTGCCTGGCACCGACTGTTCGGGCGCGGGCGCCGAACCGACGCGGTTGCACGCGGCAATGAGGAGAACGATTGCTAATGCGCACAGAATTCGAGGCATGATGAATCCCTTTCGAGGCCGCGCTATAGCGGAAGCCATCGAACGAGCAGAAGCAACACCGTCTCTGCTCCAAGGAGAAGACTCGCTCCGCTTAGATGCGCGATCTGGGTTGCCGGTGTCAAGCCCATATACGCGAGGGTCAGCCCCAGCGCAATCTGCACCGCAACCAATATCGCCAACGCGAATGCCGCCCGGACGAGAGTGGGTTCTCGCCGCTCTTTGCGCCCAATCTGAACGGCGATAAGCAGCACCAGCCCGAAGACGACGACTGCGGTATCGCGATGCCACCGATCGAAAGCGCCGGCGCTGGCGAGCGCCGTGAAGCGACTGCCTCCCAGACGCATCGCTTCATCAACTGCGCCTCTCACCTGAGTACCGAGCCCGACTTGGAGCAGCGTCACCGCGATCAGGATCAGCGTCCACGTGGCAAGCGCGCGCCGCTTTGCGGAAACCAACGGCGCCGGCGCCGTGTCGCGGAAGAATGCGAACACGGTGGCGTACAGCAGCAAAGACACGATGACGAGCGCCACAACGAGGTGCGCGGTCACGAGCCACGCCGCAAGTTCCTCCTTCACGACAACGCCGCCCAGCCACCCTTCGAAACCCACCAGAAGAAAGGCCAGCGCGCTGGGCCAGAGAATGCGGCGTGTGTGACGATGATCGCGAATCGCGACGACGAGCGTGGCGAGAATCAGAAAGCCGACCGTGACGCCGAGCAGCCGATTCAGGTACTCGGTCCACATCAGCACGGCATTGAACTGCGTGCGATCGAACCCGGCAGGGAGTTCTGCGGCTGACAGCGGAGGAATCCACGAGCCGAAGCACCGCGGCCAATCGGGACAGCCGAGGCCCGCGCCGGCGGCACGGACGAGGCCTCCGACGAGAATCAGCAGATACGTCGTGCCCGTCGTCCAGAGGGTGAGTTGCTGAAACCGCGTCAGGCGCCGGGTCGCTGAAGTACGAACAGAGTCAGTTTCCAGTTTCCAGTTCCCAGTTCAAAGTTTAGTTCTCGCCACCTCACACATTTAAGATACAGGCAGTGCTCGCTCCACCTCAGTGGCGTCGTCGATCGCGTGGCAGGTTCGAGCGTTTGCGACGGCTCGTTCGCTATCGGCTTTTCATTCCGGTCTTCCGGAGCACTCATCCGCCCGAGCACACGGCGCGCGGCGTCGCAAATGGTGTGTTCTGGGGAATGACGCCCTTCATGGGATTCCAGACGATGGCGATTCTGAGCACCTGGCAGATTCTTGCGCGCGTCTTTCACAAGGAATCAAGCGTGCTGCAGGCGATGATTTGGGCGTGGGTGAACAATCCGGTCACGATGATTCCGATGTACTACGTGTTCTACGTGACGGGCCTCTGGTTCACCGGCGCGGGCTCATCGGCCGTGGGCTATCACGCGTTCGTTGCACTCTGGGATGCGACACAACGCGAGCCCTCGTTCATCGCGCGAGTGTTTCGCGTCGCGGTCGAGATTGGCCTGCCGTTGAGCCTGGGATCGTTGCCATGGGCCGCTGCGGGCGCGGCGCTGGCGTATTGGTGGGCGCTCACGGTCTCGCGGGCCAGGCGGCGCCGCATTACGGCTCGGCGGCTCGCCGAAGTCTGAAACATTTCGTACTCCCCGCTCGTAGGATTCGGGCATGCCCCTCCTTGGCGATACTCGATACGCGTTACGCGTTCTAGTCAGGAGCCCGCTGTTTTCTGTCACCGCGGTGCTTTCGCTGGCGGTCGGAATTGCGGCAAGCACGTCAATCTACAGCCTTGCTGATGCGATGTGGTTGCGGCCGCGCGCCGGCATCGTCGACCCAGAGACCGTCGTCGAGATCGGCCGTACCATCCGCGGCGAAGGGTTTGACAACTTCGGTTATCCGCTGTTCAAGGCCATGCGCGAGCGGAACACCACCCTGGCGGCGATGGCCGCTCTTCGACTGGGTCCCAACGCCATGAGCCTGGGCGGCGCTGAAACCTCAGAACGCGTGTTCGCCGCTCTGGTCTCAGGCAACTACTTTCAGGTGCTCGGCACGAGGCCTGCGCTGGGACGCTTCTTCATTTCCGAAGAAGACGCGACGCCAGGCACGCATCCGGTCATCGTGCTCAATCACCGGTTTTGGGTGGATCGTTTTCAAGGACGCAGGGATGTCATCGGCCAGACGGTTCCGTTGAACGGTCTCGCGTACACAATCGTCGGCGTCGCCGAAGCGGGATTCACGGGGACGAACGTTCTGACGACCGACTTCTGGGTGCCATTCGCCATGGAGGCTCACGTTCGCGGCGAGCCCAACGAGTCGCTTCTTGCGAACGAACGGGCGGTGTGGCACACGGCAATCGGGCGGCTCAAGCCCGGCGTGACGCCTCGACAGGCGCAGCAGGAGCTCGATGCCATCACGAAGAACTACCTGAGAGAGCGCGGCGACGATCGCGCCAACCGCTGGGGCATGGATGTCGTCGTGTCATCACGGTTGCCGAAGCCGGCGCAGGGTCCCGTGCTCGGCTTCATCGCCGTGCTCGGCACGTTGACGATGCTCGTGCTGATCATCGCGTGCAGCAACGTCGCCGGCATGCAGCTGGCGCGAGCAATCGAACGGCGGCGTGAGGTTGCGACGCGACTCGCCATCGGCGCGAGCCGCCGCCGAATCATCTTCCAGCTCCTCGTCGAAGGCGTCGTCCTCGCGCTAGGGGCCGCCGTACTGAGTGTGCCGCTCACCAACGCCTTGACTGGTCTGCTCGGTGTGTTTCGGCCGAATATTCCGCTGCCCATTGCGCTGGATCTCGAAATCAATCCGCGCGTGTTGAGTGTTTCGATCGCGCTGGCGATGTTCGCGGCACTGCTCTTCGCGCTGCTCCCTGCACTGCAGGCGACACGATTCGAAATTGCTCCGGCGCTGCACGGGGCCACGAGCACGACGGATCGCAAGCGAGCGCGGTTGCGACAGACACTCGTCGTGGCACAAATCGCGATGGCGCTGCTGCTCCTCGTGGCGACAGGGCTTTTCCTGCGTTCCCTGCAGCAAGCGGCAACAGTGGATCAGGGGTTCAACGTCAGAAATGTCGACATCTTGGAAGTTGACATGCGATGGCCGGATATCGCGGCTCAGAAGGTGTGCGAGCGGTCAACGAGTTGATCGATCGATTTCGCGCGGTGCCAGGAGTGACGACGGTCGGCGCATCGCGAATCGTTCCGCTTCAAAGCGGCGGCCTCGGACTTGGCGGCCTGCGCGCGCCCGGTTACAACGGTCCGAACGGCCGAGACGAAATCGAAGCGGACTGGGACGTCGTCTCAACTGATTACTTCCGCGCGTTGGAGTTGCCGATCGTGCGCGGGCGCGGCTTTACGACTGCAGATCGCGAAGGCGCGCCTGATGTGGCGATTGTCAATGAAACAATGGCAGAGCGTGTGTGGGCAGGGCGCGATCCTGTCGGCCAGCAACTGTTGCAGCGTATCAGCGACGACCAGCAGCGGACGCTGACCGTCGTGGGCGTCGCGAAGCGAGCGAAGTATCGATCGATCGGCGAGCCGCCACGCAACTTCATCTACGTTCCCGAGGCGCAGCAGTTCCTGCCGGACGTCACGTTCTACCTTCGGCGGACCGGCGATGAGTCTCGTCTTCAGGCGGCGCGCGCCGTCGTCCAGGCGTTCAATCCATCGCTGCCCGTGATTGATGCCCAGACGCTCGAACAAGCAACGGCGCTGAGCCTTCTGCCGCAACGCCTCGCGGCATGGGTGGCGGGCAGTGTCGGCAGCGTGGGGTTGTTGCTTGCCGCACTTGGGCTTTACGGTCTCACGTCGTTTTCGGTCGCGCGGAGGACACGCGAGATTGCCGTGCGCATGGCGCTCGGCGCGAGCCGCGAAGCGGTGCTGTCGCTTGTCCTCCGGCAGTCGCTGACGCTTGCGGCAATCGGAGGCGCGGTTGGTTTTGGCGTCGCCGCGGGTGTGAGCGCGCTCTTGACAAGCTTTCTCGTCGGAATCCAGCCGCTGGATCCACTCGCCTTCGCCAGCGCGGTCGGCATTCTCGGCGCCGTCTTGATTGGCGCGGTGGACTCCCGCGCGCCGTGCGTCGCGAATGAATCCGATGATGGCGCTTCGTTCAGAGTAGCTATCGCAGCTCGAACACCCGCACCCAGGGCGATTCGGTCGGCTTCTGGCCTGACGTGCGAGCGGCGTAAACTTCGTGCAGTGTGAGCAACCGCTCGACGGGAAACGCCGCACGCCATGGATCGAGACCGGCGATGACGGCGCGCCCCGTTGGCGGCGCACCGCGTGCAGCTTCTTCGGCTTCCTCATACGTGTCGTAGGTAGTTTCGTTCAGCACTTCCTGAAACTTCATGCCGGTGTCGTCCGTTCGATCCACGATCGAGATGACGCTGGTCGCACCAGCGGGCACCGCTTGGGCGCCGCCGAGCACGACGAGGCGATACGCCATGCTGCGGTAATAGGCCGGGTGAAAGACCCAGACGGGTGTCCACGCGTTCCCCTCGCGCTTGTAGAACACATCGTAGTAGCGCGCGTGCTCACCACCCGCCCAATCAACGACGCTCTGAAAGCGGCCCATGATGGCGCCGTCCTGCGTGAACCGAAACGGCAATTCAAAATCCGCGAGCACATAGCGCGATCGTTCGGTTCGAAGGAGCTTCACCGCGTTTGCCTCATCGGTCGAGGCATAGAAGCGAGCGGCAACGGGCGCGCGCTCCTGAGTGGGATTCGCGACCGGCACGCGATGCGCGACCTGCGTGATCCAGTAGCCGTGGTCCCACCAGTTCATCACCGAGTAGTCAGGAAAGAGCGCGCGATCGTAGCGGGCAAAGTAGAAATTCTCGCCGCGGTTCGCGCTGACAGCAAACGGCGGCGGCGTGTGATCGCGGAGCCATGTCACGGTCTGGTGCCAGTACTCGGGTTCGGTGCCGCTGCGCGTCGCGATAATGGCGGGCGAGATGTTGGGCGTAATCAGCGCGACGGCGACGATGGCCGTCGCCAATTCGCGCTGCAGGCGCACGTTGGAACGCTGAGCGTTGTCGGCATCGGCGGCCCTCGGCTTGGACGTCCACTCAACCAGTTCAGTGGCCAGCCAGCCGCCCAGCAGGGCGCATGTCGGTACGAGGTAGTAGCCAAACCGATTCTGTCCGATGGTTGCGGCGAACATGGTGGCTGTGAAGATCCAGATGGCGGCATCGATCGGCCGCCGCCCGCGCCACACTCGCCACGTGAAGGCGATGAGCCCGATGAGGCCAACGAAAAAACCAATGTGGAAGAAGTCCCAGGGTTGCTTCCACTGCCAGTTCCCCGAGTACAGAAAGAGCGGGCGCGCTTCGAGCACGGCCATGCGCTTCGGATCCGGTGCGAGCCGTCCGACATCGGCCAGGACCTGAGTCAACACACCCGGCGCAAGCCACCACACCACCACGAGAACAAGGGCCACTACAATCGCGACGCCTGCCGCCAGTGTCAGCGTCCCCTTCTTTCCAAAGATCACCGCGGAGCTTCGGCCATTGTCGCGCCGCGTCGCACCGGCCGCGCGAATGCCAAAGGCAATCGCAGCCAGACCGGTGAGCCCGAGGATCT
>DASPWV010000247.1:0-1655 GCA_035637635.1 Vicinamibacterales bacterium
CCGAACATCACTTTGCGCCCGCCGGGCCGTTCGCCTTGAGCTCTTCGGCGGATCGGGCACGCTCGGCGAGCCGTGGTGCGAAAGAGCGAGCGCGACGTATTCGGCAACGCGCTGTGCAACGGCGACGTCGGCGGAACGATAGAGTTGGGAGTAGTTTCTCGACGATCGACAGGCGACGCAGACGCGCCAGCTCGTCGGCAGCCGATTCGCGTTGCTGTGATTCGTGCGAGCCATCCTAAAGATCTATTCTGACTGCCTCTTTCGGGCTCCGACTCCGTCTGACTGACGCGGCCGCGCAGATCGCGCCGGCCTGCAGCCAACATGTGAGCGCGGCGCAAGCAGCTAAGCCGGAATCGATTTTGGGTCAGAACTGTGTCACATACCCCTGGAAACTCCGGTCACAGACTGTCATTTACGGGGAGTGGTGGAGGCATATCGTTGTAGCTGGAACTTGTTGATGGGAGCTGCGTTGGTCGGATTTGGTGTGCGTCAGCACGCGCGGCCGGAATCGATTTCCAAGCGTGCTCCTTCAACCGCTCGGACATCTCTCCGCTAACCCCTCCTTCACCTTCTGCTTCGGATAACGCCACACGCCAACAGTTGACAGCCTCTCCCCAAAGGGAGGAAACTTCCCACTCCCATAGTTCGTCTATGCAAAGAGAAGCTGATGAAAGAAGCGAAGACGAAGAGCAAGAACGAGCTGCTTCCGGGCACGCTCGAGATGTTGATTCTGAAGACACTGTCGATCGAGTCGATGCACGGCTACGGCATCGCGCAGTACATCCAGATGCTGTCGGCGGACGTGCTGACGATCGAAGAGGGATCGCTGTATCCGGCGCTGCAGCGGATGCTCGTCAAGGGATGGGTGTTGGCCGCGTGGAAGATTTCGGCGAACAACCGGCGAGCGCGCTTCTACACGCTCACGACTGCCGGGAAGCAGCAGCTCGGCGTCGAGGAATCGCGATTCTCCCAGATGTTCGGCGCGATCATGCGCGTGATGAAGACGACGTAGTGTCCTGACGCTCAGGAGGGTGCCGTGGGTTCTGTGCTCCGACGTCTGCTGTTCTTCTTCCAGCGGAATCAGTTCGATCGGGATCTGGAAGACGAGCTGCGCTTTCACGAGGAGATGAAGGCGCACGCCCTCGCCGACGCGAATGGTATGAGCGGCGACGAGGCGCGGGCGGCCGCGCAGCGGCGGATTGGCAATCCGCTGCGGCTGCGCGAACAGTCGCGCGAACCGTGGAGCTTCGCGACGGTCGAAACGGTCGCGCAGGACGTGCGTCACGCGCTGCGATTGCTGCGGCGCGATCCGGCGTTCACCTTCACCGCCCTCGCCACGCTCGCGCTCGGCATCGGCCTCAACACCGCGATTTTCTCCGTCGCCTACGGCGTGCTCTGGCGTCCGCTGCCGTACCCCAGTTCCGATCGCCTCATCATGATCTCCTCAGCGCAACAGACCGGGACGGGCGTCAAGACGTTTTCGACCTGGGCGCCCGTGACCTACGAGGCGCTGCGCTCGCGCGTCACGACGCTCGATCATCTCGCGGCCTACAGCTCGATCGACGCGCAGTTCACCGGACGCGGCGAGCCGCGGCGACTGCCCGCGCTCGCCGTGAGTCCGAATTTCTTCGCCACGCTGGGCGTCCATCCCGCGC
>DASPWV010000248.1:0-2674 GCA_035637635.1 Vicinamibacterales bacterium
TTCCAGAAACTCAACTCCCCCGAGCGGTGACGATCGCTCGGCACACGCAAGTTGTAGGCGCGACGCACGTCAGCGCCGAACTTGATCGTGTGGCTGTTCATCAATCGCGTGACGTTCGCAACGAACTGCGCCTGCTTTTCGTCTTCGTTGAGCGGACAATTGCAGCGGTTCACGCCAAGACCGGAACCGAAGTTCGAGAAACCCTGGTCGGCGCCATTGGCGGCATCGGAACCCTGCGTGCGCACGAATCCTCCGAAGAGGCCGGAGTTGAACATCGTGTCCGTGTTCAAGCCGGGGATGCCCGCATCCTTTGCCGGCGTCGTTCCGAAGTCGAACGGCAGCACGTCGACCTTGTACTTGAACCATCCGAAGCGGAAATCGAGGGTCGTGTTCGGGCCGAGCACGCGATCAAACCCGAGCGCGAGGCTCTGGTTCTTCACTTTGGACGTGCCGCCGAGCGACACGAGCTCCTGTCCGCCGCCGGTACCAAACGCGGGCGGCCCATTGCGATCGAACTTTCCGAAGCTGTAACGCCCGAAGAGATTGAATCCGTCGCTGAGCCGATCGTCAACCCGCGCGTCGAACGTGTTGTTGTCAAACTCTTCGCTGCCGGACGCCACGAAGTTGTCGCGGATGCCAGGCCGCGTGGGCGTCGGAATGAGCCTCAGGATCGCGAGCGCCTGCGGCGACAGCCGATTCTGCGGGATCGTATTGTTGGCGAACTGCGTGCGTTGAGCCAGCACGCCGGTGTTCGGGTCGAAAATGTCAACGCCATACTCGCCCAGATCGCCGGTCCGCGCCCTTGCCGTTGGCACCGTCAGCAACCGGGATCCGCCGGTCCTGCTGCGGAGTCCCTGATAGTCGCCGAAGAAGAACACGCGATCTCTGGTGATCGGCCCGCCCACCGAGCCGCCGAACTGATTTCGCTTCGTCTCCGGGATGAAACGGCCTGTCAGCGGATCCGGCTGCGATTGCGAGAACGGATTGCGCGCCTGCAGCGCATCGCTCAGGTAAAACTCGTGGCCGCTCCCGTGCAGGTTGTTGGAGCCCGACTTGGTTTGGACCGATACCACACCGGCGGTCGCCTGGCCGAATTCGGCGTCGTAGTTCTGTGACGTGATCTTCGTCTCGGCGATTGCGTCGAAGTTCGGGTTGATCACGATGATCCCGAGAATCGGATCGCGATTCTCGGTGCCATCGAGCTGATAGCCGGTGCCGCTGAAGTGCTGGCCATTGACTTGCGTCTGCGTGGATCCCTGCGGGTTTTCGCTGGCGGCATGCTGCCATCCGAGCTGCTGGGTGCCGGGAGTGAGCTGGATGAACTTCGTAAAATTCCGATCCAGCACCGGCAGGTCGTTAATCTGCTTGGTGTCGAACGTCGTCGCCACGTCCGCGCGGTCGGTCTTGAGGATCGGGCTGAACCCGGTCACCGTGACCATCTCAGACACCTGTCCGAGATCCATCTTGATGTCGAGGCGAGTCTGCGTATCGACGTTGACGCGGATATCCGAAAAGACTGCGGTCTTGAACCCGCTGAGTTCCGCCTTGACCTCGTAGGTGCCGGGCAGCAACCGCTCCTTGGTGTACAGTCCGGACTCATTCGTCACGACGACATCGGCGGTCTTGCGCTCGGCGCTCGTGATCGTGACGGTCGTGCCAGGTACACGCGCACCGCTCGTGTCGGTGATGGTGCCGGCGATGCTGCCGTAGACGGCCTGCGCGTGGGCGTTGGATGCCCACAGCAGAGAGACGAGCAGCGTGAATGGAAGAACTCTTCGCATCGCCTGTGCGACAACCCTGGCGAAGCCGGACATAGACGCCTCCTGAACGGCGGCGAACTGTTCCTGAAAATGGTGAGTGGTTGCGCATCGTAACGACCGGTCGGTAACGCGTCAAGGACGAAATTACAAAAACGTGTTTGCTCATGAGCTTCGTGATTTGTCGAGCTTGTAAGTCAATCGCGCACGCTGTCGCCGCCACTGCAGCCGCGGTGGGAGTGGTTGTGGCCGCGCAAGGCGTGTCGTCGAGCTCAGCCTCTATCGCACGCTTTCCGCTGCGCGGCGGAGGATTGCATCTCGAACGCGGCGCACACGCCGGCGCGTTCTTTGATGTCGTCGGTCGTCGCGCTGCGCTCTTTGGATACGAGAACCGTCAGTTGGAAGCGTGGGTTTACCCGATCAAAATCCTGGACGACCTCACCCTCTCGTTCCGGCTCGAAGGGTATCCACGCGACATCGATGGCCGCGACATCGTCGCGACGATCGAAGTCAAGCCAGAGGCAACGACGCTCACTTATGCGCACGCGGCATTCACCGTTCGTCAGATCATGGTGGCGCCGCTCGACGAAGCCGGCGTGCTCATGCTGCTGGACGTGAACAGCGTGCTGCCGCTAACCATCACGGCATCGTTTCGCCCTCGGCTGCGGCTCATGTGGCCGGCAACGTCGATGACACCCAATACCGGGTGGGATCCGACCGAGCACACGTATTACGTCACCGAAGAGAGCCGTAAGTACGTCGGCATGATTGGATGCCCGCTGGGTCGCGAGGATTCGCTCATGCCGTATCAGGAAGAGCCGCGCGACGTTCCCGTACGAATGGTCATCACCGTGCCGAGCGATGTTGCTAAGACTCATTTCATTCCAATCGCAATCGCCGGAAGCACCGAAGGCAGG
>DASPWV010000249.1:0-5191 GCA_035637635.1 Vicinamibacterales bacterium
ACGGCACTTGGCACTCGGCACTTGGCACTCGGCACTTGGCACTCGGCACTTCAGATCTGCGTCGCGACCCACTCAGCCACGACCTTGGTTCCAGCGTTTCGCCCGAGCGCGGCCATGGCACGATCGACAACGCCAAATGCGGAGCGCGCCCGCTCGGCGCCAAACCAACGCGTGAGCGCGGCGAGCTCGCCGGCCGCGGTCGGATTGGCAAGCGTCCTCACGTCGCCTGCGGCTTTCAGCAACTCGATATCCCGCAGCATCGAAGAAACAAAGCGCAGGATCAGCCGCAGCTCTTCCCGCGTGCGCTCGCTCTTCCCCGACCCCACCATTGTCGCTGCCGCTCTCAACCGCGCGGCGACTGCCGTCGTCGAACCCGCCTGGCGCAGCAATTGAACGGCAATCTCGCGAAGCAGGGCGAGATCGGAGGAGCCCAGCGCCAGCGCCTGACCAATGCTTCCGTCTGCCAGGGCCGCTGCAGCGCGTGCATCTGCCGCGGCAAAGCCAAGGTCGCGCACGAGGATTTCGGCGACTTCGGCTTCCTGCAAGCGTCCAAACGCAAGCGGCATGCAGCGCGAGCGGACCGTGGGCAGGAGCGCCCCGGGAACCGCTGTCGTCAAAATGAAGATGGTTCCTGGCGGCGGTTCCTCCAGCGATTTCAGCAGCGCGTTCTGCGCGGCCGGCTCCAGCGCATCCGCGTCTCGGACGATCACTACGCGACGCCGTCCTTCGAATGGCCGATATGCCGTGCGCTCCAGCACATCCCGAATCACGTCGATCTTGATTGACGCGCGGTCGTCCGCCTCGACCTGTATGACGTCCACGTGGACGCCGCGTGCGATCCGCTCGCACGATCGGCAGACGCCGCAGGCGTCGAGCGGTAAGTCATCCGCGGCCGGGAGAGGAGACAGACAGTTGACCGCGGCAGCGGTCGCACGCGCCACCAATGTCTTCCCGACGCCATGTGGTCCGGTGAAGAGCATCGTGGGCGGCAGCGCCGAGCGCGCCACCCCGCGAGCGAGAAGCGCCTTGACGCGACGATGCCCCGCGATAGCGCTCAGACGAAGTTCAGCGATGAAGCCTCCGTAGGTGTCCGCGAAAGAATCTGCGCGTCTGAAGCCGATGAAAGAGGCGGCCGGTCCTCAGGGCCACACCTGGCACGCGAAGGGAAGCTCCTTGACGAGCTTCCTCCAGTCTTTCCAATACATGTAGTTGTACGACTGGTATTTGTAGATTTCGTACGGATCGTTGATCCTCAGCTTCTCGCCATCGTACCCACTGATCACGATCGCATGCGGCGAGCCTTGCAGGAAATCACCGGCACACCACATCGGGCCGTGCTTGTCGAGAATGTAAGTGAGATTGCTGGAGCTTTCGGTCAAGTAGCTGACGCGGTAACTCCACAACCCCATCGCATTGCGTGCCTTGAACCAGTCCTCGGAGTCGAGACCTGATGTGGTCGACAACCCGGCGCGTTTGGCCCTGTCAGGAGGATCGCTGGTCGAATAGTTCTTCCAGCCGTAGATCATCTGATAACAGGCGAGCCAGCAGCACTTCGAGTTGGCCTGACCGATCATAGGAACGCTGAAGTTTCCCATCGCTGCCTCCTCGTAGTCGCGTCGCGATAGACGGTTTGAGGAGGGTCAATATAGCACCAGTAGTAAGCCGCTCTTCGACTCGACGACGTTCGAGCAGGCGTTCGACGTTCGGGTTGTAACTACGTCGTATTGGAATTGGAACTTGTGGCGCTGGGAGAATCGAACCTGGAACGGCTACTCGTCTTGCTTCTTCTTCTTCCGCTCCTTACCCTCGTCATCGCCGACGCCGAACACGCGCGACCAGAAGCCGCGTTTCTTCTTCTTTTCGGGCGGCGACTGCACGTCGGACGCGCTCTCATCGCGCCGATCGGCATGTTGCACATCGGGCGGTTCTTCGCGCGAGGCGATGACGTCGCTCGGTCGTTCCTGCGGGGGCGCGGCCGGTGGGGACACCCCGATCCATCCGGCGACGCGCCCGAAAAAGCTTGGCGTGCCGTGGATTGGGCACAGATCGGTGGGTTCAGTTCCTTTGACGAAATACTCGGTGTACACGCTCGACGAGTTTGCGTAGGTGCCGTCGTCGCGAACGTAGGTAGCGCCGTAGCAACCTTCGACCGGCCGTTTGCCGGACAGCCGGCACACGTTGACCGCAATGATCCCCGGCGGCGGCTGATACCACTCCGCGGGATCGTGCGCGGTGGCTCGACGCATGAAGCCGGTCCAGAGCGGCACGGCCACTTCGGCCGCATAACCTCCGCCCATGATCGTCTGCGGCTGATCGAACCCAATCCAGACTCCCGTCAGGAGCCGCGGCGTGAAACCCACAAACCAGGCATCGTGGTAGTCGTTTGTCGTGCCTGTTTTGCCAGCAGCGGGGAGCGTGAAGCCAAGTTGCCGCGCACGCCATGCGGTTCCGTGATCCACGACGTCCTGGAGCATGTTGGTCATCAGAAAGGCCGTTTGCGGCGTGATGACCTGCTCGGAGACATACGGCGCCTGAAAGATGACCTGTCCGTTCTGATCTTCGACGCGACGAATGTATGTTGGCGTGCGCCGCAGACCGCCGGCCGCAAACACCGAGTAGCCGAAACTCAGCGACTCGAGCGTGACCTCGCCGGCGCCAAGGGCGAGCGACGGCACGCTGGGCATCGTGCCGATGCCCACGCGTTCCGCGTAGCTGACAGCTTTGGAGATGCCAACGTTCTGCAGCATGCGAACGGCCGCGCGATTGCTGGACGTCTTGAGCGCCGTCCGCATGGTCATCGAGCTGGCCGTCGAGTGCTCGTCCTCAGGAACCCAGGCGCCCTGGACGGTCGCAATGGGATCGTCAAGGCGATCGATGATACTGGCGGGCGTGTAGCCCGCTTCGAGGGCAGCGGCGTAGACAAACGGTTTGAACGCCGATCCCGGCTGCCGCTTCGCCTGCAGCGCACGATTGAAATTGCTGGTGACGAAGTCGCGACCGCCGATGAGCGCGCGCACCTCGCCGCTGCGCGGGTCGAGCGCGAGGAGCGCCGCTTGCAGCTGCCCTTCGGCGCGACGCGTTCGGCGTCGATCCAATGCCGCGAGCGCGCGCTGCACTTCGTCGTCAGCCGCACGCTGCAGGTCGAGATCGACCGTGGTGTAGACCTTGAGGCCACCCTCGTAGACCCGCTCCTCGCCGAACCTCGACACGAGCTCGAATCGCACGGTTTCCTTGAAATACCGTCCGTACGGCTCCTCTTTCCGCAGCGCGTCGTTCAAGACAACTTTCGCGCGGTTCGCCGCCTCCATTGTCTTTGCGTCAATCATGCGGGCATCGCGCATCGCCTGCAGAACGAGTTCGCGGCGCTGCACCGAGCGTTCAAGATTCGAGGTCGGGGCGTAGTTGGAAGGCGCCTTGACGAGCCCGGCGAGAAGCGCAGCTTCGGGCAGCGTCAGATCCGAGGCGTGCTTTCCGAAATAGCCAAGCGACGCCGCTTCGGCGCCATAGAGACCAGCGCCGAAGTACACCTTGTTCAGGTACAGCTCGAGAATCTGATCCTTCGAGTACTCGCCCTCGATGAGCGCGGCCAGCAGAACTTCCTGCGCTTTACGCGTGTACGTCTTCTCAGACGTCAGGAAACTGATGCGCGCGAGTTGTTGCGTGATGGTGCTGCCGCCCTGGGCGTTGCGCCCTTGCCGAAGATTCGCGATAGCCGCACCCATCACACGGATCACGTCGACGCCGTGATGATCGAAGAAGCGCTGATCCTCAATCGCGACGGTGGCGTTCTTGAGGTGAGGCGACATGCGATCGAGCGGCACTTCGAGTCGCTGCTCTTTGAAGATTGTGAAAGTCGGCCGTCCTTTGATGTCGTAGAACACGGACGAGCGCGCCATCTGAGTGACACGGCCGAGCGTGTGGCGATCCGGCAGCCCGCCCAGGAGTTGATGGGCGGCAAGAGCGGTGGCGCCCATCGAAAACCAGAACGCGGCTGAGACCAGGACCATGGCCGCAACGAACAGGCGGCCGTTCCGGCTGATCGTGAAACCGGGACGAGTGCGCCACCCGAAAGATTTTCCAGGGGAGTTAGCCGCTGGTTTGACGACGCGAGAGTCGGGCATAAAAGCTATGTAGTTCCTTCCGGCAAAGCCGCCTCAGCTGTACCCGTTTTGTACGGTTTTCAGGTCAGGGGGCGCGGCCGGTCCAAGTAGGTGCAAGAGCAACGCCGTCTTCAACTTGCCGCCGATCGAACATCGCGGCCTTCGCAGGCTCGCCGCTTTGAAATATGTTACGCGTGGACGTCTCGATGGCATCCGTCTCCTTCCGCAATGTGGTCTTCGAACGCGACGGCGCTCGCGTCCTCGATCACTTCAACTTAGACGTAGAACCGGGCGAAGTTGTGGCGCTCGTCGGCCGCAGCGGCGCTGGGAAGACGACGGTCCTCAAGCTCGTCAACGGCCTGCTGCTGCCGGCGTCGGGAGAAGTCGCCGTCTCGGGCAAACGCACTGCGGACTGGAACGGTATTCAGCTGCGCCGCTCAACTGGATACGTCATCCAGGAGGCAGGACTCTTTCCCCATCTCAGCGTCGCCGAGAACATCGCGGTCGTGCCCCAGCTCGAGCGTTGGGAACCGGAGCGAATTCGAGCGCGGGTGACAGAGCTTCTCACTCTCATCGGGCTGTCCGAAGCGTACCGCAATCGCTGGCCGAGAGAGCTGTCAGGCGGTGAACGTCAGCGGGTCGGGCTTGCGCGAGCGCTCGCCGCCGACCCGGCCCTCCTGCTGATGGACGAACCGTTTGGCGCGCTCGATCCGATCACACGGTCGGAGCTCCAACGGGAATTTCGTTTGATTCAGTCACGCTTGCGGAAAACAGTCATCATCGTAACTCACGATATGGCCGAGGCATTGACATTAGCCGATCGCGTTGCGCTGCTCGAGCGCGGGAAGCTGATTGCGTGCGAAACGCCGGTGCGGCTCGCCGAATCCCGCGACCCGGCCGTCAGGCGGTTGCTCGATGCTGTTGTGGTCCCGGACGTCCTGAGAAAAGGGCCTGCCCCATTGTCGTGAACATCGCAGGACAAAGATGCCGGTCATTACTTTCTGGATATCGCACCGCGGTGAGCTGGCGAGTCTCGTCGCACAGCACGTCTTCCTGGTGCTGATCTCGACAACCGCCGCTGTCGCGATTGG
>DASPWV010000250.1:0-6068 GCA_035637635.1 Vicinamibacterales bacterium
AACATCGATCGTGTCGTCCAGGAACTCCGGCATGGGGCGCTTGCAGCGGCATTGTTTGTCGGCTTCGTCATGCCGCCCGTGCTCGATGCCCAACCGGACACAGGTACCGTGACAGGCATCGTGACGACCAACGCTGCTGCCCCGCGGCCTGTGCGTGTGACGATGGATCAGCGTGTCTGTGGCGACGCGCTTCAAGACGAAGCGGTCATCGTCGACCGAGCGGGCCACCTCGCCAATGCCGTCGTGACGCTCGGCGGCGTGAAGGCGCGCGCCGCGGCTGCGAGCGCAGGCGTGATGAACGAGAAGTGCCGCTTTTCTCCACATGTTCAGATCGTGCGACCCAACGCGACCATCACCACGTCGAGCAAAGATCCGATTCTGCACACGACGAACGCCGTTTCAGTTACCGGCAAGAACCTCTTCAACGTCGCCGTGCCCGTTCCCGGCATCAACATCACCAAACCGCTGGCCGGTCCCGGCATCGTCCGCCTTGTCTGCAACACTCACCCATGGATGCGCGGCTACATCGTCGTGACGGATGAAATGACGGCTGTAACGGGTGCCGACGGGAAGTTCACGCTGGGTGACCTGCCCGCGGGAGCGTACGAACTGAGGATTTGGCACGAGTCCTTGAAAGGCGCCTCCCAGAAGATCAGCGTCTCGACGGGGCAGACGACCACCGTCAATTTCGATCTCAAAACAGCCTCTGGCGCGCCGCGCGGGATGTGATTGGCCGCCGCGCGAGGTCGGCCGCCAGCGCATATCATTCTGAACACTGTGGACATCTTTAGGCATATAACTTACGCTGATTTGTATGCGTACGACGTTAGACTTGCCCGAGGCGTTGGTCGAGGAAGCGCGCGCGGCGTTGGGCTACAAATCGAAGACTGATACGGTCGTCTTCGCGTTGAAGGAGATCGTCCGCCGTGAGCGCATCGAGGACTTGAAAGCCTTGATGGGCAAGATCGAGTTGGACTACGACGCGGCGATCGAGATGCGGGAAAAGAGCAGACGGCGAGCGCGTGGTCTTCGTTGATACGTCCGTCTGGATCGCAGCCTCTCGCAAACCCGAGAGCAAGATCGCGCGAACTCTTCAGGAGCTGCTGGACGCGGACGAAGTCGGCATCGCCCTGCCGGTGCGAATCGAATTCGTTGCTGCGGCCCCGCGAAGACATCGGACCCACCTTCGCCGGGCGCTTGCCGCGCTGCCTTTGAGCGTTCCCACCGAGGAAACCTGGCACACGATCGAGAGCTGGGCGGCTCGAGCACGGGACGCCGGTTACAGCTTGGGCATCCCTGATCTGTTGATCGCGGCGCTCGCCAGCGAGCTTGTCGGCCTCGTGTGGTCGCTCGCCAAAGACTTCGAGGCGATGGAGACGCTCGGATTCGTCCAGCTCTACTCGCCGCCATAGCCGCAGGTATAAACCTTGAATTGATGCACGAGCCGGCCACAAAGAAGTTCCTTATCTGCGGCTTTCTGTGTCCATCTGCAGCTATCTGCGGCCTACCTGCGGCCTATCTGCGGCCTATCTGCGGCCTATCTGCGGCTTATCTGCGGCAACCGTCTGAGACGCCGCGCCGGTCTTTACGACCAGCGGCCTGCCTGCCAACGTCTTCGGATCTACCCCCGTGAGGCGCGTGATGCGCCGTCCCGCGGGAGTGAGCGTCGTCACCTCGATGTCAATCGGATCCGCAGACGGTAGACCAAGATGCGTGGGTGCCAGATTCTGAGAGCAGTAGCCGCTGCCCGTATCGACCAGGCGCGTCCCAAGCAGCGTACGTGTGCCTGCGCGATAGGCGCGGATTTCCGACCCCGCACGCGTAAACCTTCCTTGCGAGTCGAGCACCAGCACGTTCAGGCCATGCTGTCGAAGCGACAGCGGCAGCCGGTTGCGAAACAGAAAATGCACGCCCATCGTGCCGTTGTCGGCGAGGTTCAGATCGAGATCTCCGTCCTGATCGAAGTCCATCCACTGCACGCCATGCGTGGCGTCGTGTTTGAGCACGATCGACGGCATCACGTCTCGAAACGACTTGCCTTCGTTTCGATAGAGATAGTCGCGCACGTGCATGGCGACCGCGAGATATGCACCGACGTAAACGTCCGGCCGGCCATCGTTGTCGAAGTCGCCCCAGGATGACGTGACTGCGTGGTAGTCGCCAGCGATCCCGAGGTCTGCCGCGACGTCCGTGAAGTGCCCGCCGCCGTCGTTCCGGTACATCGCGTTCGGGCCGTAGTTGGCGACATACAAATCCAGATCGCCATCGTTGTCGTAGTCGACGACGCTCGGCCCGACGCCGCCGTAGACGAGCGGCCGCCCCGCGCCATCCATCCCGAGTTGTTTGGCCACATCGGTAAAGTGGCCGTTGTCGTTGCGGAAGAATCCGTTCAGATCGCCATCCTGGTTCGCCACGAAGAGATCGAGGTCGCCGTCGCTGTCCATGTCGAACCACACGGCGCCAACGGTCTTGCGAGGATCGGCGATGCCCACCTCTTTCGCGACCTCGACGAACTTGCCGTTGTCATTGCGATAGAGTGCATTCGGGCGATCGCGAAAGGCGACAAACAAATCGTTGTCGCCATCGTTGTCGAAGTCGATGAACGCGGACTGCCGGCTCGTCGCGACATCGTCCACGCCTTTCTCACGCGCGACGTCGACGAAGCGCTTGCCGCCGTCGTTGCGGTACAAGCGGTTGGGCACCGTCGTTGTCACGGCAAATCCGACGAACAGATCCGGATCCCCGTCGCCGTCGAAGTCGCCCCACGCCGCAGATCGCGTCTCGTTGACGTCGAGCAGCCCGACTTCTGCTGCCACGTCCACGAAGTGGCCGTTGTCATTCCGATAAAGACGGTTCATCTGTCCGCGGAAGCCGACGAACAGATCGAGATCGCCGTCGCCGTCGAAATCGGCCCACGCTGTCGGCTGCGCGCCCTGAAGAGAAAAGAGTTCCGGTTGCACGGGTTCGAACAGCTTCTCGAAATCCACGCTGCCGTCGGCGCCGATCGCGATATCGCCACTCGATGTGGCCGCGCTCGAAAGCGTGGTGTCGCGAACAGGCTGCAGAACCAGCCGGTGAGCCGTCACTTCTTCAACCTTTTTCCGGCTGAACGCCAGCGGGAAGTACTTGCCGTCGCCCCAATACGGGAGCAGGTCCTTGTAGTGATCGCTGAGCGGTTGAGCGGAGTTGCCAGGCGCGTTGAGACCCGTCGAGTTGTCCCAGTCCTTCGTGTCCATCACGAACACGAAGGAGGCTCCGGAGGTTTGCTTCGTGCTCGTTTCTGTTGGACTTGATGCGGCCATGACGGTAAACGCATCGCCGCCGCGCCGCACGGGGTCCACACGAAAGATCGATTTAGTGGCTTCGCTGCCCGCCAGCGGATGAACGAAGTCGGTCGTGTGGATGTCACCCCATTTCCACGCGTCCATGTTGTCGCCGAACTTCTTTCGCAGGTCCGCGACAGCCTGCTCGAGCGCCTGGCTGAGGATTCGATTGCGCCCGGCGGCGGGATCGGAGCCGTACGCGCGATCGGGCTTTTGCATCCAGGCAATCACGCGGCGCATGTCGTAGTCGCGCACGCTGGCGCCCGGTTTGTCGGGCAGACGCGGAGCAAATGCCAGCGGTCCGAGCTTGAGGACCCAGAACTCGTAGATCGACGCAGCGACCGACTCGCGATCCAGAACGAAGTTCCATTCGAGCAGGCGCTTTCTCGCGTCCTGCGCCGCCGGATCGGACACCGTCACTGCCTTCAACAGCGGCACGAGTGCACGCGCGGGAAGCGATAACGTGTCCTGTTGCAGCCGCTGCATATCCGGCACGCTGAACTTCCGTTTTTCGCTCAAGACTTCGTGCACCCGCTCGTATCGATACGGGGCGCTGTATTCGTATCCGAGCGGAATCGAGTAGCGCGGGATGATTTTGGGAACGACATCGTTGTTCGACGAGTTGTAGAAACCTGCCGCGCCGTTGAGCTGCTTCGGCAGCTTGTCGAAAGGTACGTACCCCGCCCACTCGTATCTGCTGTCTTTTCCCGGAACCGGCATGAGGCCATCCCAGTTCTTACGAATGGGTGTTTGCGCGACGCCGATGTAACCGAAGTTGCCGTCGACGTCGGCATACACGAGCGAGTGCGACGGGATGTACCACGCCTTCGGCAGCGCGTCGTTGAATTCCTTCCAGTTCTTTGTCTGAAGCACGTTGAGCGAGCCGAGATAACCTGCGCCGCCCGGCTCCGCGCCAACCCATCGCAGGGCATAGGCACGATGGCGTGCCGCGTTTTCGTGCAGCACAGGACCGTGACGCGTCAACTTCACATCCAGCCGCACCGGCTCACTCTGTCCGCGCACCCAGATCAATTCCTTCGCGACATCCATGTCGCGCCATTGACCATCAGCGCGGTACCGATTCACGTTCTCGGGATCGGTCTCCTCGACGTAGACGTCCTGCTGATCCATTCCGAGAATCGTGAAGCCCCAGGCAAGCCGATCGTTGTGGCCGATGCTGACGCCCGGAAGGCCGGGCTCGGTGGCGCCGATGACGTTCCAGTCAGGCGCGTTGAGGTGCACGACATACCGCAAGGCGGGATTCACGACTTCGCGATGCGGATCGTTCGCGATGAGCGGCATGCCCGTTACAGACTTGCTGCCGCCGACCACCCAGTTATTGCTCCCCAGATCCGGATCCGGCAGCCACGGGTTGGGCGAAACGAACCAGCCACGCGGCCCGCTTCCAGGCGTCGCCGACGCCGTGGGCTTCGCGACGTTTTGCGGCGTCAGGTTCCACCGGATGTTATTGGCGTCGCGCGTGACCGCGAGAATGCCGGCGTCGATGTCGGCCAGATCGAGGCCATCAGGAACGACGAAGGGCTTTTCCGGATCCGTCGGTTTGAGCTCCAGCACCTTCGCGATGCCCATCGCCTTCACATCGAGCGCGCGCTGGATTTCGCTCGACGCGTTTCGAGACAGCGTCCATCCCGGCATCCGGGTCAACAGCGTCTGAGCGGTCCAGACCGGCTGCGGTCTGAAGCCCATGATCTGGAATTCGACAGGCACCTTGTTTTCGTCGAGGGTCTTTTGAATAGCGGCGTTCACGCCGCGCGCGAAGGACTCGAAAATCGTCCGGCCCTGCGGATGATATTTGTTGAACTCTTCGTCCCAGTTGCCCCGGAACGCGATCAGCCGCGCGAACTTGTCGCGCGTCACGTAGTCGGGACCGAGCACTTCGGCGAGTTTTCCCTCGCCATTGCGGCGCCACATCTCGAGCTGCCACATCCGGTCCTGCGCAACGACGTAGCCCTGCGCAAAAAACAGATCCGGGGTGTTCTTCGCGAAGATGTGTGGGACGCCCCAGCGATCTCGCAGCACCTCGACGGAGTCATGCAGCCCGAACACGAGCGCCGTGCCGTCGAGCGTCGACAGCGACTGCTTCGCCGCGGCCTGATAGTCAGGGGGCCGAGGCGCCTGTGCGGCAGGGATAGCGGCGCTGAAACAGAGGAGCGCGAACGCGAACGCAGATCGATGGAATGAGCGCATGTGATCGTCTCCACCAGATGTCTTGAAGGCCGGAATTCGTTGCAAACGAGTCAAGTTTTTCACCGGCCTTCAAGACATCTCGCCCCGCCGGAGGCGGGGCAAAGCCAACACTGTAACCTAGCGAGGCGGAGCCACCCCCGCACACGCGTCGCGGAGCCTCGCTAGAATTGGAACCGCGCGCCCCACTGAATCTGCCGCGGGTCGCGCGCGATCGTGTAGACCGCGAAACTTCCTGACGTGATCACGCCGCTCGGATTCTCGTAGTTGACCGTGTTCAGCAGGTTGTACGCTTCGAGAAACACATCCACGCGGCGGCGCTGCCCAAGCGGGAACTGTCGCGTCGCGCGCAGATCGACGAGCTTATCGCCGGATGTCTGGGTGAGCTGCGCCATCGTGATCGGTTGGCGCCCCCGTGACTGCCGGAACGCGTTGATGATGGCGAGGTTGATATCGCTCTTGGTTCCGCCCGCGTTCTTCACCAGCCCCGCAGGACGATCCTGCGTGTTGCCGTCGCCGTCGAGATCCACACCGGCAGTG
>DASPWV010000251.1:0-4358 GCA_035637635.1 Vicinamibacterales bacterium
TGTGCAAGCGCAAGCGCGCAAACCACGCCTCAATCCGATGATTGAACTGCTGGAACAGAAAAAGCCCGTCTTCGGGCTCTACGCTCCGAGCAACCGTCGCCTCGGCGGCCGCGGACCGGGCGGTGCGGCACCCGCTGCCAACGCGAACCCACAAACGCCGGCGCCTCCACAGAAGACTTCGCTCGAGCTCGCGAAGGAAGCCGTCGCGTACCCCTCCGCAGATTTCATCTTCGACGGCAGCATGGAAGGCGGCGTCGATCGTGGACTTCCGGCGTACGCCGAGTTCGTGAAAGCCATGCAGGAGGCTGGTGCCCTTCGCAAAAGTCCTTTCCTTCGTCTCACGCACCCGCTGGTCGTCAAGACGCAGGAGATCGCGCCGGATCCGCAGAAGGCCGCCGAAGGAATCGGCAGGCAACTCAATCTCGGCGTGAGCGGCATCATGTTCGTGAAGACCGAAAGCGCGGACGAAGTGAAGCAGGGTCTCGCGGCGATGCGGTTCAAATCGAAAGGCGGCACGCGTTCGGACAACGTCGGGTCGGCTCCAGCCTTCTGGGGCATGTCAGAAGCGGAGTATCACCAGAAAGCCGACCTGTGGCCGCTCAATCCGGATGGCGAACTGATCAACTGGACGATCGTCGAAAGCAAGGAAGGTCTGGCACACGTCCGCGAAATTGCGGCGGTGAAAGGCATTGGCGTGTTGTGGCCGGGTGCGGGCACGCTGCGCGGCGTGTTTTCGACGACCGACGCAAACGGGCAACGCCAGGTCGATCAAGCGGCTTGGGAAAACGCCATTCAGCAGGTGCTGTCGGCGTGCAAGGAATTCAACGTGCCGTGTGGCTATCCCGCGACGCCCGATGACATCGAGATGCGCATGAAGCAGGGCTTCAGCGTCTTCGTCATGAATTGGGGCGAGCCGGGATTCAAAGCCATCGAGATCGGCCGTCGACTGTCGAATCGAACCGACACGCTGAGGTGACGCGCGTCCTGAGCGCTCTCGCGATAGCGATCGTTGCCATCGTACGCGAGGGGTCCGCTCAGGAGTGGCCGCAGTTCCGCGGTCCCACTGGCCAGGGGCACGCGACAGCATCCTCGCTGCCAATCGAGTGGGGCGAAAGCAGGAACGTTGTCTGGAAGACGGCCGTTCCTGGTCTCGGATGGTCGTCGCCGGTCATTGGCGGCGGGCGAGTCTGGCTCACGTCGGCAACGGGAGATCGCGACATTTCTTTGCGCGCGCTCGCGTTCGACGTGGACACCGGCCGAGAGGCCGTCAACGTCGAAGTCTTCCGCATCAAGAGTCCACGCGAGATCAACCCGAAGAATAGCTGGGCGTCGCCCACGCCGGTCCTCGAAGGGGACCGCGTGTACGTGCACTTCGGCGCGGATGGAACCGCGGCGCTCACCTCCACCGGAGAGATTGTCTGGAGGACGAAGTTTCCGTACGAATCGCAGCACGGCGCCGGCGGGTCGCCAATCGTCTACAACGATCTGCTGATCTTCAGCTGCGATGGCAGCGACGCCGCGTTTGTGGTTGCGCTCGACAAGAACACCGGCAAGGTTCGCTGGAAAACCAATCGCCGCTATCCGGCGGATCAGGCGTACACCACGCCGCTCGCCATTTCGGTTGCCGGACGCGATCAAGTCGTGAGCATCGGCGCATTTCGAGTGGGCTCGTACGATCCGGCAACAGGCAAGGAAATCTGGCGCGCGAGCTACGCCGATGGATTCTCGAACGTCCCGCGGCCGGTGTACGGACATGGGCTCGTGTACATCGCGACCGGCTTTCAGGAGCCGTCACTGCTTGCGGTGAAGCCGGACGGGACCGGCGACGTCACCCGGACACACATCGCGTGGGAGTTGCGCCGTGGTGCTCCGTTGACGCCCTCGCCGATTCTAGTCGCCGACGAGCTCTATGTGCTCAACGACGGCGGCATTCTCTCCTGTCTCGATGCTCAAAGCGGGACCATTCGCTGGCAGCAGCGTCTCGGCGGGACCTATTCGGCCTCGCCGATCTTTGCGGACGGCCGCCTGTACTTCTCGTCCGAGCAGGGCACGACCACGGTCATCGTGCCGGGACGGGAGTTCCGCCGGGTGGCAACGAACACACTGGACGGGGCGATTCTGGCGTCAATAGGCGTCGCGAACGGCTCGCTCTTTGTTCGAACCGACACACACCTCTACCGTATCGGTGCACGTTAGCCAATATAATCGGCATTCTCGACGCGGGCCCGAACCGGCTGCGCGGCATATCCTGGAGAAGCATCAATGAACGCACGGTCCATTTTTCGCTTGCTGATCTTGTTGGTGATTGTGTCACTGCCGGCGCTCGCATTCGCCCAGGCGACGCAGACTCAGACGAAGCCGCAAACGCAGACTCAAAAACCATTCGAACCCGTCGTCGGTCAGGCGGGGAAAGATGTCGTCTGGGTCCCGACGTCGCAGGCGCTCGTCGACAAAATGTTGGACATGGCGAAAGTCACGCTGCAGGACTTCGTGATGGATCTCGGCTCGGGTGATGGCCGCACGGTGATCACTGCTGCGAAGCGCGGCGCGCACGCGATGGGCATCGAATACAACCCCGACATGGTGGAGTTGTCGAAGAAGAACGCCGCCGCTGCGGGCGTCACCGACCGCGCGACGTTTCAGAAAGCCGACCTCTTCGAGACCGATTTTTCCAAGGCGCAGGTCATCACGATGTTCCTGTTGCCGTCGATCAACATGAAGCTTCGCCCGAAGCTCCTGGATTTGAAGCCGGGCACGCGTATCGTGTCGAACTCGTTCACGATGGAAGACTGGGAGGCCGATCAGACCGAGACCATCACCGGCGAGTGTTCGAGCTGGTGCACGGCGCTTTTGTGGATCGTGCCTGCCAAAGTCGAAGGCACATGGCAGGTCGGTTCGGATCAACTCACGCTGAAGCAGGAGTTCCAAAAGGTCAAAGGCACCCTCGGGTCGCACGACATCGAGGGGCGGCTTCGCGGCGATGAGATCACGTTCAGCGTCGGCAACGCGAAGTACACCGGCCGTGTCGACGGCAACACCATCAAGGGCACCATCACTGGTGGAAGCGGGGGCACATTTACCGCAACGCGTACCGCGACACGCCGTTAGCGCCTCGGAGCGCCATGGAGGAGAGCCGCGCGCGAGCCGACGACACGAGCGATCACGCCAGGGCTCGGCTCACGGCCGAGCACGTCGCCGCGCGCGCCCTCCTCGATGCCGCAACCTTCGAAGAAGCCGCCCCGAAAATTCTGCGCGCCATCTGCGACTCGCTTGGGTGGGACCACGGCGCGTTGTGGAGGATCGATCGCGACGCGAACGTGCTGCGCTGCAGCGAGGTGTGCACGTCGTCCGCCGTCGCCTTCCCGGAGTTCAACGCCACGAGCCGTTCAATGACGTTCGCGCCCGGAGTGGGGCTGCCCGGGCGCGTCTGGACGACCGGCGAACCGGTGTGGATTCCTGATGTCGTGCGCGACGGGAACTTTCCGCGTGCGCGCCTTGCCGCGCGGGAAGGCCTCCACGCCGCATTCGGATTTCCGGTTCTGCTCCGCGGCGAAGTTCTCGGTGTGATGGAGTTTTTCAGCCGCGACGTGCGAGAGCCCGATGCGAATCTTCTGTCGACTCTCGCAGCCGTCGGCAATCAGATTGGCATGTTCATCGATCGCCGGCGCGCGCAGGAACAGCTCGATCGATTCTTCACGCTGTCCCTGGACATGTTCTGCATCGCGGGGTTCGACGGCTACTTCAAGCGGGTGAATCCCGCCTGGACGCGGTGGCTCGGCCACACCGAGCAGGAGATGATCTCGAAGCCTTACATGGACTTCGTGCATCCTGACGACCGCGACCGAACGGCCGCCGAGGCAAACAAGCTTTCCGAGGGGCACAAGGTCATTTATTTCGAGAATCGCTATCTCCACAAAGACGGCACGTACCGCTGGTTGCTTTGGGCGTCGGCGCCGTTTCCCGAGCAGCAGCTGATCTACGCCACTGCGCGTGACGTCACCGAACGCAAGGTGGCCGAGGAGACACTAGCGCGTTACGCGCGCGAGCTCGAAACGGCACATGGCGCACTCCAGGACCAGGCGGCGCACCTTGCGCGGCTCGTGCAGGAGCTCGAGCTCGCCAAAGCCCGCGCCGAAGAGGCGACGGAGACGAAGAGTGCGTTTCTCGCAAACATGAGCCACGAAGTGCGCACACCGCTGAACGCAGTTCTGGGCATGGCCGCGCTCGCGCTGCAGACGCGAGTCAACGCGGAACAGAAGGATTACCTGACCACCATCAAGTCGTCCGGCGAATCGCTTCTCGCCATCGTCAACGACATCCTCGATTTCTCGAAGATTGAGGCTCGCCGTCTCGATTTG
>DASPWV010000252.1:0-3036 GCA_035637635.1 Vicinamibacterales bacterium
GGCCTCGGGCACGATCCCGATCAACCTCGCACTCACGGGTGTAGCGGGGTCGCGCTTTCCGAGCAACCGGCAGATCGACCTCGCCATCAAGGCGGACACTCTGCCGCTCGATCTGGTGCCACAGGTCAATGCATTCGTCACCAATTTGAAGGGGCGTGCCCATGCCGACTTCAAGGTCGCGGGAACGCTGACCCATCCCGAAGTGACCGGGCAGTTCGTGCTGAACGACGCCGAAGCGCGCGCCGTTCCGGTGGGAATCAATCTCAAGAAAATAAATGCGTCGATCAGAATGTTACGCGACACGATCGTAATCGATTCGCTCGTCGCGTACAGTGGCGGCGTCATGGACGTGCGAGGCGGAATTGGCATTGGCTCGTTCCGCAATCCGGCGTTCGACATCAAGGCTCACGTCAACAACGCCCTCGTTCTGGACAACGACAAGGGGAACCTCAAAGCGAACGCCGACCTTTCGCTCACCGGCCCATTCAATCAGGCGTACGTCAGCGGGTCACTGCGCATACTCGACGGTGTGCTGTATATACCGGAGTCCGAGGGAAAGAAAATTGTCGCCGACAAGGATCCGGCACTGTTCAACGTCCTCGACACGGCGATCACCGGGAACAAGGAGATATTCCCGGCGCAGTCGCCGCTCCTCGCGAACCTCCGGATGGACGTGAACCTGCGCGTCGATCGCGACGTGTTCGTGCGCTCGCGTGACGCCAACGTGGAGCTGTACAGCGATGGCGATCTGGCGATCCACGTGAACCGCGCCAAGCAGGCGCTGATCTTCGACGGCATTCTGTTGAGCGAGCGCGGCGAGTACCGGTTCCTCACCAAGCGATTCGAGGTCAAGCGTGGATCGGCGACCTTCGTGAATATCGAGGAGCTCAACCCAACGCTCCAGGTGACTGGCGGCTACGAGGTGCGACTGCCGTCGCGCGAGGCGATCAACGTCCGCATCCTTATCGGTGGCACTCTTCTCAACCCGCGCATCTCCCTCGAGAGCGACGCGCAGCCTCCGATACCGCAGAGCGATCTGCTGAGCTACCTCGCTTTCGGCAGATCCTCTTCGTCGTTGTTGCAGCTCGAGGCGGCAGGAGTCGGGAGCAGCAACAACCTCATAGGCGCGGGCGCGGCGCTCGCTACACAGCAGCTCGCCGGCGTGGCGCTGGGAGTGGTAGCGGATCAGGCGGCGGGCGAGGCCGCGCGGTCATTCGGCGCCGACGTCTTCAACATCACGCCGGCCGACGTGCAGACTGACGTCGGTGGGTTCCTGCGCGGCACGGAGATCGAGTTCGGAAAGTACATCAAGTCGCACTCTTTCCTCGGGCTGCAGCTGCGACCCGATCCCGAGGCATTGAAGCGCCCAGGAGTATTCTTCCAGCATCGTTTCGGCGGCTTGAGAGGGTACCGTCTGGAGACGAGCTTCGAGCCGCGCTTTCTCTTGCGTGAGCCCACCTTGGCGCTTCAGCAGCCGGTGACCACAAGCGTACTCGGGTTCTTCCTGATTCGGGAGTGGCGGTTCTGAACCGACCCGCGTAACCGATAACCGTTTCCGCCACCGTAACTTTGTCTCACAAAGTACTTGCCAAAATAGATTGCTACCGAGATATTCCGTGTCGGAGGCCCGGTAACGGGGAACACGAAACACGGAACAGGGGACTGAATGAGCGAGAATTCCCGGGTTGTCTGGTCAGCCGCCATCATCGTTGCGGGCATCGGCGCCTGGATCATGTTTGACGCCCTGCCCGGCGTGAACTGGGGCATCTGGACCACCGCAGCATCCATTGGCCTCATCCTCATCGCACGGACACGCAGAAGCCTCGACAGCTCGCTGTTCATCGTGCTGGCTACCGCGACACTTCTCGCTTCGGGAGCGGCCGTGACCGCCGATCCCGTGATCGACGCTCTCATCTGCCTGGCGGTGATGCTCTTCCTCTCGCTTGCAATGCTGCTTGCTGTCGACCCTGGATTGCACCGTCTCTCCGCGACGTTCGTCGTCGCAGCGCCGTTCGTCGCCGCAGGAACGGCGCTCGCTCAATCATTTACCCGATTGGTCGATCTCTCGCGGATGTTCCGCTCGACGCGAGCACGAGCCGTCGTCGGCGGCATAGTCATCACGGTCCCAATCGTCCTCTTCTTTGCGCTGCTGCTGGCCAGTGCCGACCCGCTGTTCGCCAACTGGCGAGACGAGCTCGCGCGCATCATCGCCAACTGGTCGTTCATTCCGCGGACGATCTTTTTCTTTGTGCTACTCACAGTCGTGCTTGGTGCGTACAGCTTCGCTGCGCGAACGCCGGTCGCCGCGGTCGCACCACCCGCCGCAAACCCAACAGATGTCAGCGCTCGCAGGTGGCTCGGTGCCACCGAGCGACTCATTCTGCTTTCCTCGGTCTGCGCTCTCTTCTGGCTCTTCATCGCGGTGCAGATCAGCTATCTCTTCGGAAACGTGCCCACGATGCCGGGCTCGAAGATGACATTCGCGGAGTACGCCAGGCAGGGCTTCGGCGAGCTCACTGTGGTCGCGACATGCTCGATCGCTCTCATCCTGGTGAGCGAACGGTACGGACGAGTGAACGGCCAGGCCGGCAAGGCCCGTGCGCTCACTGTCGCCCTCCTGCTGGCAGTGCTGATCATGCTCGCTTCGGCATTCCGTCGCGTTTCCCTCTACGAAGCCGCATACGGTTTCACTGTGCCGCGACTCTACGCACAGGTCTACATGATCGTCGTCGCCGTCGCGCTGCTCGCTTTGGCGTCCGGAGTGCTGACAACCCTGGACACGCGTGCCTTGTTTCGTCGTGTTTTTGCCGTTGCTGTTCTCGCGTTTGTGGTCCTTGTGTTCTGGAATCACGAGGGGTGGATTGCGTCCGCAAACATCGACAGGTATGCGAGCACCGGAAAGCTCGACGTGAAATACATCACGCGTGATCTGTCGCCGAACGCAATTCCCGCGGTCGTCTCAGGGCTCACAAGGCTTCCCGACCCGGCACGGACGCAGCTCCGCGACGCCATCGTCGCGCGGTACGGCAATGGGAG
>DASPWV010000253.1:0-4723 GCA_035637635.1 Vicinamibacterales bacterium
AGGTCAACGACAACGTAGCAGAGCAGCACGACGAGCAAGAGGCGCCAGGCCGCCGCGCGCGTTTGCGGATTGGTCATCGCGACGGCGCCAAGCACCAGCCAAAGTGCCGACGCCGTGCCGCTGACGCTGATCCAACTCATCAAATGATCGGCGAGAGGCGAGTGCCACGGCGTGAGCACATGAAATAGCCAAAGATCCAGCCACTCGAAATAGTTCGGCATCCTGGCAAGTTGCTTGCACTAAGGTTCGGCCACTGGAGGCGCTTAGTGTCTTCGCTCGCGATTTACATCATCGGCTTCGTGATTCTCGTCGCCGGCCTCGCGTATGGGGCGAACCTCGCGGGATTATCGCCGCGGTGGATTGCGGTTGGCGTGCTCGTGTTGCTCGGGTTGGGCATCGCCACGGGTGTGACACGGACGCGGCAGAAAGATCCGTCGCACGACTGAGGCAAAAACCAACCACGAAATCACGAAAGGTCACGAGATCACGAAAAGGAATTTTGTATTTTCGTGTCTTCATGCCATTTCGTGTTTTCGTGGCAACGCTTGGGGCAGTCGCTTCATCTAGACGGGCACAGCCTCCTGCTCCCGCACCAATCCAAGGTCGCGCCGCACGCGCTCTTCAATTGTTCTCCGAATATCGGCGTGATCCCGCAGGAACTGTTTGACGTTCTCCCGGCCCTGGCCGAGACGTTCTCCGCCAAAGGCAAACCACGCGCCGCTCTTCTCGATGACCTTTCGTTCGACCGCGACGTCGAGCAGATCTCCTTCGCGTGAGATGCCTTCGCCGTACATGATGTCGAATTCCGCTTCGCGAAACGGCGGCGCCAGCTTGTTCTTCACGATCTTGACGCGTGTCCGTCCGCCGACGGCGACATCGCCGTCCTTGATCGCGCCAATTCGCCGAATGTCGATGCGGACGGAGGCGTAGAACTTCAGCGCGCGGCCGCCGGTCGTTGTCTCGGGATTGCCGAACATGACGCCGATCTTCTCGCGCAGCTGATTGATGAAAATGAGCACGGTCTTGGATTTCGAGATGCTGCCGGTGAGCTTCCGCAGCGCTTGCGACATGAGCCGCGCCTGCAGCCCCATTTGTGCCTCTCCCATTTCCCCTTCGATTTCCGCACGCGGCACAAGCGCCGCGACCGAGTCGACCACGACGACGTCCACACTGCCCGAGCGGATGAGGACCTCGACGATCTCGAGCGCTTGCTCGCCGTTGTCTGGCTGCGAGATGAGGAGGTTGTCGATGTCGACGCCCAGCTTTCGTGAGTACTCAGCGTCGAGTGCATGCTCGGCATCGACAAAGGCAGCCATGCCGCCGGCCTTCTGTGCTTCCGCGATGACCTGCAGCGCGAGCGTGGTCTTGCCCGATGACTCAGGGCCGAAGATCTCGACGACACGGCCGCGAGGGAGGCCCCCGATGCCGAGCGCGAAATCGATGCTGATGGCGCCGGTCGAAATAGCTTCGGTCGGGGCGATCGCATTGCGCTGGCCCAGCCGCATGATCGAGCCTTTGCCGAATTGCTTCTCGATCTGGCCAACCGCAACTTCGAGCGCTTTGATGCGTTCCTGGCGTTCGTCCGCTGGCATAAACCGTCCTTTGTGGAAGGGGAGTGGCGGAATGCCGGATCCGACGCGCCCAAATCGCGCGCGGGACCGAGTGCCCCAGACCGGCCTCAATACTAGAAACGCGCCAAGCGAAAGTCAAGCGTAAAAACGTGCAGTGAACCGTCGCTCGTCTATCATTTTCAACAACTTACGGACGCATCAGACTTTCGCCCCAGCAGGCGTAAGATCGCAGGATCTGCCAGGGTTCGCTGGGACGACCGTCGCAGGAATCGCCGACCGCGCGGGCGTGCGGCGACCTCCGTCCCCGCCAGCGACGTCCGTCCCCGCCGCGCGTAGTCGGTGCCCGACGCCTGATCAGGTGGCGAGCGGGTAGGATGAACGGCGAATGCCGAGTCCTGTTGGTCACGCGCTCGGAGGCGCAATCGTGGCGCTGGGACTGCTGCCAAAACGCGCGCAGCTTCCGCTCCGCGACATCGCGGTCTCGGTTGTCGTCGCCTGCGCACCGGACGTCGACTTCCTCTGGGGGCGACACGGAATGGAAACCCACAGCGTTGGCGCGGCGATTCTGGCTGGCGCCGTCGTCTGGGCGCTCACGCGACGACCGCGTCTTGCCCTCGTGTGCGTTGTTGCCTGGCTGTCGCATGTGCTGTTCGACTGGCTTGGCTCGGACGACTTTCCACCGATCGGGGTGATGGCGCTCTGGCCCTTCACACGCAACTTCTACTTTGCGAACGCATTTCTTTTTGACACCATTTCGCGGCGGTACTGGCTGCCCGGTTTCTGGAGCCACAACATCGCAGCCGTCCTCAAAGAGATCGCGTGGCTGACGCCTCCGACGCTGCTGCTGGCGTGGTGGCGGTGGAATCTCGAGATCAGAAACGCGTTGAGAAAGGTGAGGAGACCATGATCCGATTCCTGGTGGCAACGAGCGCCATCGTGCTGCTCGCGGGTTCGACATCTGCACAGCAGGACCCGCAGCCGACGTGCAAGAACTGTCCGGCAACCTACATCAGCAACGACGAGCTCAATGCGTATCTGAAACGTGCGATGGCGGAGAAGATCATCGACCAGCAAGTGCGCTCGGTCGATATCGGCAAGTCGAACGTCGCCGTTGGAATGGTGTACCGCGGTCACCTCGACAAGCCGGGAGAAGTGGCGGAGCACGACTTCGTGAGCGAGGTCTATCGCATCATCAGCGGCTCGGGGACGCTCGTCACCGGTCCGGATCTCATCGGAAAGGAACGGCGTCCCGCGACAAACGTCAACGTGCGGCTGCTCAACGGACCGGGCAACAACGCGGCGTCCATTCGAAACGGCGTCTCGCACGAGCTGAAGGTCGGCGACGTGATGGTCATTCCTGCAGGCACCGGACACTGGTTCACGAAGATTGACGACCACATTACGTATTTGATGATTCGCGTCGATCCCGACAAAGTGACGCCGCTCAAAGACGAGGCGGCGTCGAAAGCCGATCTGGCGGGCAAGAAGGAGCCGTAACGATAGATGTGGCGATGTCGCGAGGTGGCGATGTCGCGAGGTGGCGAGGTGGCGATGTGATGTGGCGATGTGGTGATGTGGCGATGTATGTGGTGATGGTGTGATGTTGTGGCGAGGTGATGCGACGCGTACTGCCATGACGATCGCGCTGCTGGTGGTGATGGCGCGGATGCCGACTGCCGCGGCGCCACCACACGGGACGAGCACCGGTGAGTGGCCCGCGTATCACGGCGACTACCGGAACCATCATTACTCGCCGCTTGCGCAGATCACTGCAGAGAACTTCAAGACGCTCGAGGTCGCGTGGCGACTGAAGACGGATAACTTCGGCACGCGCCCCGAGTACAAGCTGGAAGGCACGCCGCTCATGGTTGGCGGCGTGGTCTACCTCACGGCCGGCACACGGCGCGCGGTGGTTGCGGCCGATGCGGCCACAGGCGAGCTGCGATGGGTGCACCGCGAGCCGGAAGGCGCACGCGGTGCGGCGGCGCCCCGGCAACTTTCGGGACGAGGCCTCGCGTATTGGAGCGACGGCGCCGATGAGCGGATTTTCTATGTCACGCCAGGCTTCCGCCTGATTGCGCTCGATGCCAAAACCGGCATGCGCGTGCCGTCGTTTGGCGATCGCGGCGCGATCGATCTCAAAACGGCTGCCGTGTTCGGGACCGGCGAGCCGATCGATCTCGTCACCGGCGAGATTGGACTTCATGCGACGCCTGCCGTCGCCGCAAACGCCGTGATCGTCGGCTCGGCCTTCCGTGAAGGACACACGCCGAAGACCCACAACAACACGAAAGGCATCGTTCAAGCGTTTGACCCCCGCTCCGGTAAACGGTTGTGGAACTTCAACACGATTCCACGCCCGGGCGAGTTCGGCAATGACACGTGGGAGCAGGATTCCTGGGCGAACAACGGCAATACAGGAGTGTGGAATCAGATGGCAATCGACGAAGCGCTCGGTCTTGCGTATCTCCCCGTCGAGACACCGAGCTCCGACTTCTACGGTGGCCATCGTCCCGGCAACAATCTGTTCGCTGAAAGCCTCGTTGCAGTCGATTTGAAAACAGGCAAGCGGAAATGGCACTTCCAGCTCGTTCACCATCCGATCTGGAACATGGATATCTCCTCGGCGCCGATTCTCGAAGACATCACCGTCGCCGGACGCTCGATCAAGGCTGTCTCGATCATGGGAAAGCAAGCCATGGTGTACGTGTTGGACAGGGCGACGGGCGAGCCGGTATTCCCGATTGAAGAGCGCGCGGTCCCGCAAAGCGACGTCCCCGGCGAGAAGACATCGCGGACGCAACCGTTCCCCGTGAAGCCGCCGCCGTTCGATCACCAGGGTGTCACCGAGGAGAACGTCATCGACTTCACTCCCGAGCTGCACGCAGAGGCTATGAAGCTGCTCTCGCGCTACAAGCTCGGTCCCGTGTTTACGCCGCCGCCGGTGAGCAAGGCCGAAGGTCCCGTCGCGTCGTTTCGATCGTCGGGTGGCGTGAATTGGCCCGGCGGTGCCTACGATCCCGAAACGCAGATCCTCTACGCGCCGTCATACACATCACTGGTCCCCGTCGGACTGCTGCCGCCGCCGAGCAAGGAGTTCTCGGATCTCCGCTACGTGCTCGGGAACGCCGTGACCGGCGTGCGCTACATTG
>DASPWV010000254.1:0-2613 GCA_035637635.1 Vicinamibacterales bacterium
CCTATTTTCCGAAAGATCCGCCCGCGCGCGCGACCGTGATTGCGCCGCTCATGGGTGCCCAGTATCAGGTCGAGATCTCGCTGCTCGCCGATCGGCGTCCGAAGCAAGTGTTTACCACGCCCGCCGCCGACGGCACACCCGGCAAGCCAAGTCCGCTTCTCAGCAGCGCGGTGAAAGTCGGCAACCGCCTCTACGTCTCGGGAATTCTCGGCAATACGGCGGAAAACAAAGGCAACATCGAAGAGCAGACCAAGGAGCTACTGGCGCGCGTGGGCCGCACACTGAAGGTCGCCGGTTTCGACTCGTCGAACGTGGTCGATGGCATCGTGTACATTACCGACCTCGCGAATTTCGACGCCATGAACAAGGGTTACACATCGGTGTTCGCCAGGGATTACCCCGCTCGCGCGACCGTCCGCACGGGCCTCGTCAACGCGGACGGTCTGGTGGAGATCATGTTCGTGGCGGCCAGGTGAACACGGACGCCGTGCTACATTAGCTTCGCATGGACGGAATCATCCGCGCGTGGGGCAAGATTCTGCTCGGCAACAGGCCGAACCTTTCAATCGAGATCACGCGGGAATGCCCGCTTCGATGTCCCGGGTGCTACGCGTACAACGACGAGCACCTCGGCGGCGGAATTACGCTTCGAGACGTGAGGGACTTCAAGGGACAGCAACTCATCGACGCCCTGCTCGCGATTGTCGATCGGCATCGTCCGCTGCATCTGTCTCTCGTTGGTGGCGAGCCGCTCGTCAGATATCGCGAACTCAATGTGATTCTTCCAGAGCTCGCCAGGCGGCGCGTGTACACGCAGGTTGTAACGAGCGCCGTCCGGCCGATTCCGCAGGACTGGGCGAAGCTGCGGCGCTTTCAGCTCGTTGTCTCGATCGATGGGCTTCAGCCCGAGCACGACGAACGCCGTAAGCCCGCGACGTACGATCGCATTCTCAAACACATCGTCGGACACAAGATCACGGTGCACTGCACCGTCACGCGGCAGCAAGTGCGGCGCGCAGGGTACCTGGAAGAGTTCGTGCGCTTCTGGTCCAGCGTTCCGCAGACGGACCACATCTGGATGAGCCTCTATACACCGCAGGTTGGCGAGTTGTCCGCCGAGCGGCTGACGCGTGAAGACAGGGCCGCAGTCGTCGACACACTGTTCGATCTGCGAAAGCGGTACTCCAAGGTGTGGATGCCGGAGGGGCTGATCAAGGTGTACGCGGAGCCGCCGCCGAATCCTGCCGAATGCGTGTTCGCGCAGACAACCGAGTGCATCTCGGCGGATTTTCGGACGAAGATCACGCCGTGTCAGTTCGGCGGCAATCCGGACTGCGGGCAGTGCGGGTGCGTTGCGTCGGCGGGACTTGGTGCAGTGGCGCGGCATCGACTCGCAGGCGGCATCCCAGTGGGTACCATCTTCGGCGCGTCAGTGGCCATTGGACGAAAGGTCCGCCGGGCGCGTGAACGATTCACGACCCCCCCAAAGCCCGGCTCCCGGCTTCCTGCGACCGCGCCGGATCTACCCTCCTGAGCGAATATGCGACGCATCGTCCGACTCTTCACCGTTATCGCGCTGCTGCTCGCGACGAGCGCAGCGCCGCGCGGCCAGGCAGTGGCCGTCGGGCCAGACGACTCGACGGTCTACTTCGCCGTGATCGGCGACTTCGGCACGGCGAGTCGCCAGCAGCTCGAGACCGCGCAGATGCTGGTAAAGACGCGCGAACGGTTTCCCTACACATTCGTCTTGACGGTAGGCGACAATCTTTATGGCGGCGAATCGCCGCAGGATTTTCTCCGCAAGTTCCAGCTGCCGTACAAAGCCCTGCTCGAGAAGAACATCCCCTTCTACGCGTCACTGGGCAATCACGACGATCCGTTGCAACGTAATTACCGCTACTTCAACATGGGTGGTGAGCGCTACTACTCGTTCCGCAAGGGGCCCGTTCAGTTCTTCGCGCTCGATTCGACTTACATGTCGCCCGAGCAGATCGCCTGGTTCGATCGAGAGCTTGGCAAATCCGACGCTCCCTGGAAAATCTCTTATCACCACCACCCGATGTACTCGTCGGGGAAGCGGCACGGCGCGGAGCTCGATTTGCGGCGAGTGGTCGAGCCCCTGCTCATCAAACATCACGTGCAGGTCGTGTTCACCGGGCACGAGCACTTTTACGAGCGATATTCGGTTCAGAACGGCGTCCAGCACTTCATCACCGGCGCCGCAGGTCAATTGCGCCCAAATAACATTGCGCGGACCAAAGACACCGCGTCCGGTTTCGACAGCGATAACAGCTTCATGGTCGCCAAAGTCAGCGGCGACGAGCTCTACTTCGAGTCCATCAGCCGCGCGGGCGCCATCGTCGACGCCGGCATCGTCAGTCGACAGGGCGGCACCCGCGCGGTCTCTCCCACAAGCCCCAAGCAATAGCCCGCCGTCCGCCCTTCGCGTCTCCGCTCGTCCTTCGCGCTCACCCGCACATCAACCCATCGCACGTGCACGTCCGTCTAACCCCTCAATTCACTTGAGTTGACAACCGGGCATTGCAGCTGACGAGACGATTTGGGCCAAGAATGGCACCCTTCGAGCACGATTCGCGCCGTTGGCGCTATCTA
>DASPWV010000255.1:0-2295 GCA_035637635.1 Vicinamibacterales bacterium
AATCACGCTCTGCATACCTGATTGTGGCGCAATAAAACGCAACGGGAATGCGCGAAATTCGTGTGGCCCTTTCTGTGGCCCCTCGTGCAAAAAACGCTGCAAGACGACCCGAAACGACACGAAGGGCGCATACCAGAAGCTGAATGCAACCAACAGCTTCCAACATGCGCCCTTTCAATCGCTGCGCGTGTGAAACGCGCTCTAACCAACTGAGCTAAGCGCCCAAAGGATTGACTATCTAGCGCTTGCGGTCTTTTCCGTTCGGGCCGACGCCGGTCACCGTCGCCAGCAACTCGAAGAACTCCCGCTTCCGCTGGGAGCTGATTGTCCAGTTGACCGGCACGCTCTGGTAGCCGTCGTCGAAGCGCTCGCCCGCCAGGCGGTAATCGAAATACCCCCAGCTCGCGTACGCGCGCACGGCCGCCAGCATGTTGTTCTGCGGACGGGTGAAATCGAAGTGATCGTCCTCGTTGAAGACGATCGGCTGCCCGCGATAGCTCGAGAGCTTTCTCGTCTCGTCTACCATCTGCGTGATCCGCGCCGGATTGCTGACGCCATTGCCGTGCAGCAGCACGAAGTCGACCGCGCCCACCAGCGAATCGGCCGGCACCCTTCCGCCGTTGAGGCTCGTGCTGACCAGCAGCCGGCCGGCAGGCGACGCCACCCGGTTCTTCGATCGCGCCTTCAGACGTTCGATCAGCGGCACGGCCCCACCGGAGGGCTTGATGACATCGTGCTTGAATCCGGCGTTGTCGGCTTCGTTGGCGACCTCGACCAGCACGTTCGTGTATCCCTTGTCGATCAGCCAGTCCGTGGCCGCTTCGGCCGCACGGATGACTGATGGCTCGTCGTCCATCCGCCGCTCCTGCCCCTGGTAGAAAAACCCGACGATCGCCACCATCCCTAATTCATCCGAGCGATCGAGGATGCGCTCCAGCCGCGACATGTAGTCCGGCTGCAGCCTGCCGTCGGTCTCGAACGACGAGCTCACCCACGGCTGCGATCGGCTGTAACCCTCCGGGCTGCCGCCCTGCAGGTTGATGGTGAAAGCCAGCAGTCCCTTGGCCTTCCAGAGCGGCATCGCCGCGATGAACTCGCGAGTGTTCCGCTCGGGATCCCAGGGTCCGTCAGGGTAATTCCACCGGCCGCGCGTTTCCGGATTCCGATCGTCGAAGATGCCCTGCACCATTCGGGAGTTGAACAACAGCCCCTGGACGCTCGTCCCGTCGTACGAGCGCCCGACATACGTCGGGCGTCCGTTCACGACGAACTCGCGTCCGTCGATTCCGACGACGGTATGTCGTGCGGTGCTCTGCGGCTGTGGGACGAACGCCAGTCCCAGCACGACAAGGAAGCAAATTTGACCGTCGACAGGCCGGGCGACACCTGACAGAGCACTGAGGAGGGCACGTCGTGTATAAGGCATGGGAGATTATAGGGAGAGATCGTCGTCACATCGGGAAGACCAGGAAACCGCGATGACTGTCATGGACGTGCGCATTGGATAACAGGAGACCCGCGGGTCCCCACATCAACCTCCCGCTCGCGATCATCGGGCAGATGCTGCCGAAGGTCTTTCCCTTCGATCCGCTCGCCTTCGGTCTGGACATCGCGCGGCAGTACGGCGATATCGCCTATTACAAAGCGGGCCCGTTGCACGTGTATCAGCTGGCGCATCCCGACCTGGCGCGGCAAATCCTGGTCGAGCAGCACGAGAAATTCGTCAAGTCGCGCTTCATCACGCGGGCGTTTCGCCCCTTTGCCGGGGATGGACTCCTGACGAGCGATGGTGCGCTCTGGAGGCAGCAGCGCAAGCTGATACAGCCCGCCTTCCATCGCGGTCGGCTCGCGACCTACGGCGACGTCATGGTGGCGCGCGCCGTCCAGACGGCCGATTCGTTTGAAGACGGCCACGTGATCGAGATCGACGTGGAGATGGCGAAGCTGACGCTCGGGATTGTCGTGAAGACGCTCTTTGGCGCCGACTTCACGCGTGAGTCCGAAGAGGTCAGCGGGCTGATGGTCGCCGTGCTCAACGCCGCGAACCAGCGATTGAACGGGGTCCTTCGACCGCCATCGTGGGTGCCGACCCCTCGCAACCTTCGCGAGAAGCGCGCGCTGGCACGGCTCGACGAGATGCTTCATGGCGTCATTACGACTCGCCGGACCTCGGGCGAGCAGAGGGCCGATCTCCTGTCGGTGCTGCTCGCAGCCGTCGATGAAGAGAGCGGCACGCGGATGTCCGATCGGCAGCTCCGCGATGAAATGATGACGTTGTTTCTGGCCGGTCACGAA
>DASPWV010000256.1:0-3510 GCA_035637635.1 Vicinamibacterales bacterium
CTTGGATTTCGACGAGCAGAACCTGCTCGCGACAAGTTTCACGTTGCGCAATCCGCATGCAAAGAGCACGTGCGGCTGCGGAGAATCGTTTACGGCTTAAAACAGATAGGGGCGACGCATGCGTCGGCCCTGCAAAATCCAATGTCAACATCCACCGAAGTCATCGAACAACTGGCGAACACCGAATACAAGTACGGGTTCATCACCGATGTCGAGCAGGAGATCGTCCCGAAGGGTCTCAACGAAGACGTCGTTCGTCTCATCTCGACCAAGAAGCGCGAACCGGAGTGGCTTCTGCAGTGGCGTCTGAAGTCGTACCGTGCGTGGCTCAAGATGACCGAGCCGACGTGGCAGAACGTGAAGTACGACCCGATCGATTATCAGGACATCAGCTACTACGCGGCGCCGAAGCCGAAAAAGTCGTTGAACAGCATGGACGAAGTCGATCCGGAGGTGCGTGCCACGTTCGAAAAGCTTGGCATTCCGCTGATTGAGCAGCAGTTGCTGGCGGGGGTTGCGGTCGACGCGGTCTTCGACTCGGTCTCTGTCGCGACGACCTTCCGCGAGAAGCTCGCGAAGCTGGGCATCATCTTCTGTTCGTTTTCGGAGGCCGTTCGCGAACATCCCGACCTCGTCAAGCAGTACCTCGGATCGGTGGTCCCGCACACCGATAATTTCTTCGCCGCGCTCAACTCCGCCGTGTTCAGCGACGGCAGCTTCGTCTACGTGCCGAAGGGCGTGCGATGCCCGATGGAGCTCTCGACCTACTTCCGCATCAATGCGAAAGATACGGGACAGTTCGAGCGGACGCTGATCATCTGCGACGAGAGCGCCACGGTGAGCTATCTCGAAGGGTGCACCGCCCCGAAACGCGACGAGAATCAGCTGCACGCGGCCGTGGTGGAGCTCATCGCGCTCGAGAACGCCACGATCAAATACTCCACGGTCCAGAACTGGTATCCAGGCGACAAGCAGGGCAAGGGCGGCATCTACAACTTCGTCACGAAGCGCGGACACTGCAAAGGACGGCGATCGAAGATCACGTGGACGCAGGTGGAGACCGGCTCGGCGATCACGTGGAAGTATCCGAGCTGCATTCTTCAAGGCGACCACTCGGTGGGCGAATTCTATTCGGTGGCCGTGACGAACAATTATCAGCAGGCCGACACCGGCACCAAGATGATCCATCTCGGGAAGAACACCCGCAGCACGATTGTGTCCAAGGGCATCTCTGCCGGGCATGGCCAGAACACGTACCGCGGCGCGGTGAAGATCGGCAAGAACGCAGCGCACTCGCGCAACTACTCGCAGTGCGACTCGCTCCTCATCGGCGATCGCTGCGGCGCGCACACGTTCCCGTACCTCGAAATCAAGAACACGTCGGCCAGCGTGGAGCACGAGGCGTCCACGTCGAAGATCGGCGAAGACCAGATCTTCTACTGCGAGCAGCGAGGCATCTCGAAGGAAGACGCCATCAACATGATCGTGAGCGGCTTCTGCAAGGAAGTGTTCCGCGAGCTGCCCATGGAATTTGCCGTCGAGGCGCAGAAGCTGCTCGGGATTTCGTTGGAAGGGTCAGTCGGGTAGGGCCGGTAGGACGGGAGGTCTGGTGGGACCCACCCGACCGACCCGACCCACCTGTCCACAGGATTCATCTATGTCAATGCTCGACGTCAAGAACCTCCAAGTCAAAGCCGAGGACAAACTCATTCTCCGCGGCATCAATCTCTCGGTGAACAGAGGCGAAGTGCACGCCATCATGGGTCCAAACGGATCCGGGAAAAGCACGTTCGCCCGCGCGATCGCCGGTCATCCCGGCTACGAGGTCACGGCCGGAGAAGTCCTGTACGAAGGGAAGGATCTGCTCGATATGGATCCGGGCGAACGCGCGCGCGAAGGCGTGTTCATGGCGTTCCAGTATCCGGTTGAGATTCCCGGCGTCAACAATGCCTACTTTCTGAAGGCGGCGGTAAACGCACGGCGCAAGCACCAGGGCCTCGAGGAGCTCGATGCGATGGACTTCATGACGATCATTCGTCAGAAGGCCAGGCTCCTGCACGTGGACGAGGCGATGCTGCAGCGATCGGTCAACGAAGGCTTTTCCGGCGGCGAGAAAAAGCGGAACGAGATTTTTCACATGGCCGTGCTCGAACCTGCTCTCGCGATTCTCGACGAGACGGACTCCGGACTCGACATCGACGCCTTGAAGATCGTCGCCGAGGGTGTCAACGCGATGCGCTCACCCGATCGGGCGTTCATTGTCGTGACGCATTACCAGCGGCTATTGAATTACATCATTCCGGATTTCGTTCACGTGTTGAGCGATGGGGTGCTCGTGCGCTCCGGCGGCCGTGAGCTGGCGCTCGAGCTCGAGGAAAAAGGCTACGCGTGGCTTGAACCCGCAGGGTCGAGGGGCTGACACGAATGGCCTCTGTCGCTGAACGGAACGAAACGTATCTTTCCGAGTACGACCGCTTCATCAAGGGCCGCGGGAACTCGGCTCCAGCGTGGCTCCGCGAATTGCGCGGCCGCGGCGCCTCGCGCTTTTCGGCTCTCGGATTCCCGACCGTGCGTCAGGAAGACTGGCGATTTACCAACGTCGCGCCCATTGCCGATACACCGTTCCGCCTTACTGAGAAGGCGCCGACCAACGCAGCGGAATTGGTGGCGCGGGTCGCGATCCCTGACGCTTCCGCGCGAGTGGTCGTCCTGAACGGCCGCTTCTCACCCGAGTTGTCGCACGCCAGGGATTTGCCTGCCGGGTGCGCTGCTGGAAGCCTCGCGGAGGCGATTGGAACGAGCGCCGCCGAAGTCGCGCACCTGGGGCAGCTCCCGTGGGAGCGCGCGCCGTTTGTCGCGCTCAACACGGCGTTTCTCGACGATGGCGCCTTTGTCGTGGTTCGGCCGCGCGTGGCGCTGAGCGGGCCGATCCACATCATCGTCGTCAATGGCGGCGCGGGTAAACGCATGGCGCATCCGCGCACGCTCATCGTCGCGGGCGCGGGGAGCGAGGCCAAAATCGCCCAGACGTTTCTCGGCGCGCCCGGAGAAGCGCATTTCACCAACGCGGTGACCGAAGTGAGTGTCGGCGACGGCGCCGTGCTCGATCTCTGCACCGACCAGCGCGAGACGGACCTTGCGTACCACATTGCGTCGACACATGCGCGTCTCGATCGTGCGGCGGTGTTTCACGGCCGAACGATTACGCTCGGCGGCAAACTGCTGAGAAACGATACGGTGGCGGTGCTGGACGGTGAAGGCGCCCACAGCACGATCGACGGCTGCTACCTGGTCGATGGCGAGCGGCTCGTCGACAACCACACGACGATCGATCACGCGATGCCGCACTGTACGAGCCACGAGCTGTACAAAGGCATTCTCGATGGCCGCGCCCGCGCCATCTTCAACGGCCGCATCATCGTCCGGGCCGACGCGCAGAAGACCGATTCGAAACAGACCAATCGAGCGCTGCTTCTCTCTGGCGAAGCGCAAGTGAATTCCAATCCACAG
>DASPWV010000257.1:0-4152 GCA_035637635.1 Vicinamibacterales bacterium
CCCTTTCATGTGCGGCCCGCCCGGCTGAGGGACGTTCGCCGACGACATATGGACGCCCTTCAACACGACGAGCTTGGCCGCGTGCGATTGGAGGGGCGCCAAAATGGGACTGAGAATGAGAGGCGCGTCGTCAGCCGTCCCGGCGGGGAAAAATGCGGAGGGTATCGTGCCATTGGCGGAGAAGAGCGCGATGAAACGCTTGGCCGTGGGCGCACTCGCGTCGAGACCGAACGCCGTCGCCGGACGCCACACCGGACTGGTGAGCGTCACGGTCAGCGCGCCGAGCCCGCGCAAGAGGCGCCGCCGGCTTACAACCGTGCGGTGGTCGCTAGCTGCCTTCTGATTCACGTTACATCTCCTCATTCCTAATCGATCGGCCGGCGGTAACGGAACGCGTCCGTCTGGACGATCGCGGTGGGCAATTGATTGAGATTGCGGTCCGCGGCTCGCAATTGATCGACGATCGTCTTCATCGAGCAACCGTCGACGTCTTGCTCGAACCGACTGGAGAAAAAGCGGAACCACTGGCGGGCGACGCATTCTTCCACCTCGGCGCTGGTGGCGAGCTTCTTGCCGAGGTCGGCAACCCCGGCGAACTTCCCGTTGGCGTCGAACGTGGCCGACACTTCGCCGCTCGCGTCGACGACGGCGCCGTTGTCGGTCGTGCGGTAGCGCCCGACGGCATCGAAGTTTTCGAATCCAAACCCGAGGGGATCGATGAGCGTATGGCATCCCGCACAGGCCGGATCCGCTTCGTGCTGCTTGAATTTTTCGCGGGTGGAAACGCCGGGCTGCGTGTCGGGCGGTTTCGGAACGTTGGCAGGCGGCGCCGGAAGTTCCTGACAGAACATCTGCTCGCGAACGAACTTGCCGCGGTAGATGGGCGAGCTCTCGGTGGGTTTGGCAAGCGTCGTCATGAGCGCAGGCAGTGTCAGCATTCCCGACGCGGTTCCATCGGTTCGCTGGATGGATTGAAAGCCGACGGTGGCGCTCGTGCCGTAGTAACTCGAAAGGGCCTGGTCCACGAAGACCGTCGGCGACGTGAAGAGCGACGACAGACGGCCCGATTGGTTATCGAGAATGTAGTCGAAGAAAGTCTCGGCCTGGTTGTGCATCGACGTGCGCAACGTGGAACCGCTCCAATCCGGGAACATCTCGTCGTCTTTGACGACGGTATCGATGTCGGAGAGGTGAATCCAGCCCTCGAGAAAGCGTCGAACGACCTTGCGGCCTCGAGGGTCGGCGATCATCCACGCCAGCTGGGCGGAGACTCCGGCCGAGGTCCCCAGTTCGCCGTGAGCTGCTGCCGCCGTGAGCCTGGCGTCGGGCATCGTGTTCCAAAGCGCGTACGAAAGCCGTGCCGCCACTTCGAAGCCCGAGAGCTTGACGGCGCCCGACCCAACTGCCTCGCCAGTGCCCGTTTCGACGCGATAGAGAAAACGGGGTGCTTGCAGCACTCCGCGAAGGATCATCTCGATGCCGTGGGCGTAGCTGGTGCTGGCGCCGACGTCGTAAAGAACGAGGTGACGATCGATGTCGGCATTGTCCGTGAGCGGCGCGCGATAAGCGCGCGACCCAAAGCTTTGGATGAAAGCGCGCGCACATCCGCGACGATCGGCGCCAGCGGCGCACGGTGCGAGCGCGGCGAGTTGGTCGCCGTTGGTCACGGCCGCCAGCGCCAAGATCTCCGCCGCCTTGCCGTAGTTCTCGAGATCGACCTGGGCGACGTTGCCTTGAACGAGGCCAAATGTCGATGGGTCACTGGCATTCGCGAAGAGCGCGTCCACCTGAGGGTTGCTCCCCAAGAGATCGCGCGCCGTCGCGAGGTACTGATCGCGCGTGAGAAGCTGCATCGTGGTGGGACCGGGGTCGATGGTGTTGGTCGGACACGAAAATCGTCCCGAAACGCCGGCTGCGCTGCCTCCGGCTCCCGTGCCATTGGGAGGGTCGCCGACTCCCTGAGGACCGGAGATCGTTCCCGTGCAAGCCGATAAACAGGCCAGCGTGACCGATGCGAGTAGCGTGCGATCGAGCCACATCTTTCGAGTCTCCGTCTGCCATCCTCAACTGCTGCAGCCGATTCGCCGACTGCTCACTCGAACGTCGTCAATCCACATGTCGGAAAGAATGGGCGTCGGGTGATATTGCCAAAGACCGATCGATACGAGGTCGAACACCGGAGGTTTCTGCCCCGCGTACGTGCTTCGCTGCTCGGTTAGCTCCGCCCCGTCGACCCATACTTGTCGAATGGCAGCCGTTCCCCCTTCGCCACTCTCGAAGAGCTCGAGGCAGAGCCATCGGTTCGACGCGACTTGCAGCGGCGATCGGGGCCCAAATTCGACGAAGGGAGGCCCGCGGTAGATCGAATAACCGAGAAAATTCTTCTGTCCCGACGAACCGAGAGCGAGTTCCACGTGGCCGAGATCGTTATTTCCTCCGGCGATGATGAATCCCATGTGAAAGCCGCCATTGTCGTCGGACGGCAAGTCGGGGCTGAAGTAGGCGAAGATGCGAGTGTAGAAAGCGTTGGACTTTGCAGGGAACGTCAGGGCTTCGGTGATTTGCGCGGTGCTCTGTTGGCCCGGCACCACCTTGACATGCGCCGCATATTTGCCGCCGTGCGCATGTTCGCTATCGACCGTCACGCCCGCAGAGGCGCTGGGCTTGTTGATTCTCCAGACGCGCGGTTCGATGGTTCCGCTCTCGAAATCGTCGCAGAGCTCGGTGCCCGCCGTGATGCAGAGAGCACCGACGCCGGACTCAGCGTCGGAAGCATCGAAGGCCAAGGCGTCGTCTGGCCCCATCGGTGCTTCCGTGTCTGCGGCGGATTCGGCGCGAAAGCCGCTGAACCCATCCATGGGATCCACAACGCGATCGCCGTCGTCGAGCGACCCATCGAACGCGCGGCTCGTCGGACCGCCTGACGATCCCACGTTGCCGGCGCAGGCTCCCAGGACGATCATTCCAGCACCACCGATCACCGCGTTCCTCTCGAACCGTCGTCCTCGAGCGTCACGCTTGAAAAAATCGTTGGACAACGGAATGTTTCGAGTGGTCACAACCTTTGATTGAGTGGATCGCAGGCGATCTCGCGATCACAGCTTGTTGCCAGACGATTTCCGATCGCGCGCGACCTCAGCATTACTGCGTCAGATCCTAGCTACCAGATCGTTCATCGGAGTAGCCATAAGCCAACTAAAGTACTGACCGGACAGGCGGAACTGGCTGCCGGCGAAGCTGCAGAGGCGCCGCCTGACGGCCGCTGCCGTCTGATGCCAACTTCCGACGGCCTCGCCGTAACTTACCTGGCCGACATGCGGCGATTGCTGATCGTGATCTGTCATGGCCAAGATCTGACACAGTAATGTTAGGGATCGACCAGGTTGGCGATGCAGCAGATGTCGCAGTCGTAGGCGGGGAGCGTCGGCAGCGAGTTGCACGTCACCAGGTCGCAGGCGTTTCCACCTTGGCTGCCGCAGCTCAGACTGCAGCCGCCGTCCAGCTGAATCGAGTGCGGTGGATCGCATACCGTGTAGTCGCCCGGCGGTGTGTCACCATCGGCGGTGACATACAGACGGTCGAGCTGCACTCCATCGATCAAGTTGGCAATCAAAAGTTCGTGAGTGCCGGCGCTCAGGTTGAAAGTCAGAGGAGTGCCGTAGTTCTTATCATCGTGGAAAGGATTCCAGTGCCACACGTCGCCCGTGCTGATACGCCAGACGTACCAAGTGCCGCCGTCCACTTGGATCCAGAAGCGATTGTGGACGGCGTCCGGCGAATGGATGCGTCCCCAAATGAGGTAGGTGGCGGACGTGCCGATCGCGATTGGGTATCGCGCGCGCGCGGATCCGGGTTGGTCGACCGCAGCTTCGCTGGGCGGCACGATGTCGTGTCCGCCGGAAGCCATCGGGTCGCTTCCTATCGTGAATCCGCCGGAGAGCTCACCGCTCTCCGCCTCGAGATAAAGATGGGTGCTCGTTTCGGGCGTCCACGCACCGACCGATGTCGTCCCGGCGTCGCATCCGACCGCGGCCACCACGGCCATCGACGCGAGGAGGGCGCACCATCTGATCACGCGACCTTCAAATCGTAACACACATCCCTAGCATTACTGCGTCAGATCTTGGCTATGACAGATCACGATCGGCAATT
>DASPWV010000258.1:0-2184 GCA_035637635.1 Vicinamibacterales bacterium
GGTGGATTTCGCGATGCCGCCGGACGCCGAGCCCGCGTAGTACACGAGTGGATCGCCAGGCACACCGGCAACCGCGCTGATGCGGTTGCCTTCAGGTCCAATCGTGCGCCATTTGAGATTGCTGTAAACGTCCGGCGCCACGCGCGCGCTTTGCTGCGCGGCGCCGTCCATCCGCAGCACAGGAAGCACCATCAGGATGAAGGTGGTTGTCGCAGCCCAGCCCAGAAGCTTCATCGACCTTGCCATGGCGGCCTCCTCGTTTGTGATTGAGAGTTTGCGCGTGCGGGGACTCTACTCCTCTCAATGGGCGCGAATCAACGCGCTGACGAGAACAACACCATCTGCGGCCATCTGCGGCCATCTGCGGCTATCTGCGGCTATCTGCGGCTATCTGCGGCTAAGGCACAATGCGCAGCACTTCGCCGGTCCCCGCGGAGATGCTCTTGTTCGTGACGTAGAGCGCGCCGTCTGTTCCCACCGCAACGCCGCCCGGCTTGGTCAACTCAGCACCCGCGATCACCGTCTGAGACCCGTTGGTGTTGATTCGGATAAGACGCCCGGCGGTGCTCGGCCCAAACGGCGGAGGGATACCATCGGCATCGTGCTCGAGCACGTATCCGAGCGCGCCCGGGCCGTTGAACGCGATATCGATGATGTTCGTGAAACCGGTAGCCACTGACACAGGTGTGCCGCCGCCTCTCGGAACACGAAAAACGTTTGCCGCGCCCACCGGGAATGGGAAACCGGTCAGTTGTCCGACATACAAGGTCCCGTCGGGACCCTCCGTCACAGACGTCGGCACTCCTTGCATGGGGAGAGACGGACGGGGTGGAGGCGGCGTCACGAATTGGTCTGGAAATACAGCAAGGGTCGAGATCGTCCTGTCGAGCGAGATCTGAAGCAGTGCGTTTGCGCCGGCGTCTGTGACCACCGCTCGATTGGACAGCACGCGAAGACCGTACGGATTGGAGTCGATCGCGCCGCCGTCAGGATTCGCCGTGGCTTCATACGCGGAGATGTCGACAACGTAATCCCATTGACCATTGGCAGGGAATGCGCGAACGAGCGACCCCAATCGAATGCCCGCCGCTTCAAACGGTGCGCGCACGCTGGGATTCGCGGCCAGCCCCACCGTGATCCACGCTCTATCGAATGCGAAATCGATATCGTGCGGTCCTGTGGCCGCCTCGCCGCTTGCCTGCGCCAGCGACGGGAGACCAGTGAGAACGCGCTGCTGAACGCCGAGACCGGTAATGCGCGTCACGGCGCCTGAAGGCCCGTAGCAACGCGGAATTGTTGGGTTATCCGCCAACGGCAAGCACAACGTACTCGTACCGCCACGGCCGGCTTCGACGACGTAGAGTGCTCCGTCGGTGCCGAACGCGAGGCCGCGCGGATTGTCGAGCCCGGTCGCGATGACTTGCACGCTGGCTGCGGCTTTGACGGTCCTTTGAGGTCCCGCTGTGAAAATGAGTGTGACGACCGCAAGAGCAGCAGTGCAGAATCGGAGCGTAACTCGCTTCAACGGCATGTGTCCCCCTTTGAGTTGTATTGTGCAAGTACGAGCGAGAACGTGTGGCGTTCGGAGTTTACCCGACGTGCCTGCCGCGTGGAAATGGATTTTGCGGATCAGTCACATACCTGCCGATAGAGCTCCTCGTACATCGGGACGATACGGTCGGCGCTGAACCGATCCGTGGCGACGCGAATGCCTTCCGCCGCCATGCGCGCGTGCAGGACATCGTCGGTGAGAAGCGAGACGGCGCTTGCGGCCATCGCGTCGATGTCGCGCGGCGGGTGCAGGTACCCTGTCACGCCGTCGACGACCACTTCCGGCAAGCCGCCGACGTGCGACGCGACAACGGGCACACCGCACGCCATCGCTTCGAGTGCGGCCAGCCCGAAACTTTCCTGAAGCGACGGCAGGAGAAACAGGTCGGCGACAGAGAGGAGGGAGACAACGTCCTGCTCTTCGCCGACCATCTCGATGAACGGCGTAAGGTTCAGCTCGCTGACCAGCTGCGCCGCCCTTCCCAACTCCGGCCCTTCGCCTGCAATCGCCAGTCGTGCCGGGACATGGCGACGCGTCTCGTCGAACACACGTACCACAGCGTCGACCTGCTTGACCGGACGCAGATTCGAGATGTGGACGACGAGCTTCTCGCCCGGAGGACAAATCCGTGC
>DASPWV010000259.1:0-5553 GCA_035637635.1 Vicinamibacterales bacterium
CGCGTGGCGCGCCGCGCGATTGGATCCGATAGAGGCGCTTCGATACGAATGACGGACGGGCCACCGAGACTCAGCGACACAGAGCAATCGGAGGACAGAGCCTTACTCGGAGCATTCACGGAGGAGCGAGCGCGTGCGTTGGACGCGGCAAACCCTCGGAGCGGGCAGCTTCGAACTCACCGAAAAATGCGTTGTAAGCCGCTCTGCGCAGATCTGGTGGATCTGCCCAGAACGTACAACCCGCGACGGGACAGCCTGACGAGTTGTCATGCTGATGGCGACCGCCACGGAGTGCCCAACGCGTCCTGCGATGTGCTGAACAGGATTCGCGGTGACTCGGACGCGTTGGGGGCCCCGCCACGGCTGAAAGCGCATTTTCCGGGGTTGCGACGTGGGTTTGGCCGCGTTCAATGCGCGCGCTCGCGATTCCAAGGAATGATTGCGCCCATTTCTGGACGCGCCTGCTGGGCGTGTATATGATCCCTTTTTGAGCATCCTCAGGTTCCGCCTCGCGGGAGGGATACCGCTATGAAGGTCTACGACAGCGCCGGCATCCGCAACGTGGCTCTCGTCGGTCACGCCGGATGCGGCAAAACACAGTTGGTCTCGGCTCTGCTCTTCACCTCAGGCATGGTGAATCGCCTCGGGCGAGTGGACGACGGGACGACGGTGACGGATTACGACGAAGAAGAAATCGCCCGCAAGCACACCCTCTCAGCGAGCCTCGCCCACGCCGAGTGGAGCAAAGTCAAAATCAATTTCATCGACACACCGGGATTTGGAAACTTCTTCAGCGACGCGCGCGCGGCTCTGCGCGTGGCGGACGCGGCGCTGCTCGTGGTCGATGCCGTCTCCGGCGTCGAAGTGCAAACCGAAAAGGCGTGGGCCGCCGCGAACGATCTGGAGCTGCCGCGCATCGTCGTGTTGAGCCGGCTCGATCGCGAGCGCGCCTCGCTCGATCGATCGCTCGAGTCGCTGCGACAGGCGTGCGGCCGTACGATCGTCCCCATTCAGCTGCCAATTGGCGAGGACCGGAATTTTCGCGGGGTCGTCAACCTCGTGCAGATGAAGGCGTATACGTTTGCCACCGACGGCTCCGGAAAGATGACGGAAGGCGCCGTCCCGGCGGAGATGAACGATGCCGCGACTGCCGCGCGCGAGGCGCTCATCGAGATGGTCGCCGAGGCAGACGAACAGCTGATGGAAAAGTTCTTCGATGCCGGAACGCTCACGCAGGAAGAGTTGACACGAGGCCTCAAAAACGCCACCGCGAGCGCCAGGCTCTTCCCGCTCGTGTGCGCGTCCGGTCTTGCCAACATCGGCGCGCAGCCGCTCCTCGACACGGTGGTGGCTTACGTGCCGTCGCCGGCGGAGCGGCCGTTCAAGTCGCTCGACGCAAGTGGCGCCGAGATCGTGAAGACGGCAGATGACAAGGCGCCGTACTCCGCATTCGTCTGGAAAACCGTTGCGGATCAATTCGCCGGACGCATCACGATGTTCCGCGTGTATCAGGGCATGCTGAAGTCCGACTCCACGGTCCAGAACGCGACGCAGGGCACGCAGGAGCGTATCGGCAATCTCCTCGTGCTGCAGGGCAAGACGCAAACGAGCGTCCCGGAGATCCATGCGGGCGACGTCGGCGCTGTCGCGAAGCTCAAAGACACGCGCACGAACGACACGATCGCGGATAAAGCGGCCGGCATCAAGTTCGCGCCGATGACGTTTCCCGAGCCTGTTCTCTCGTACGCAATCGAGCCGAAGAGCCGCGGCGACGAGGACAAGATCAGCTCGTCGATGCATCGTCTCGAGGAAGAAGACCCGACGATTCGCTATACACGCGATCCGCAGACACACGAATTGCTGCTTGCCGGTCAGGGACAGCTGCACATCGAAGTCACCGTCGCCAAATTGAAGCGCCGTTTCGGCGTCGAAGTGCTGCTGAAGCCGCCACGGATTCCTTACCGTGAGACGATCACCGCCAAGGCGGAAGCCCATGGCCGGCACAAGAAGCAGAGCGGCGGCCACGGGCAGTTCGGCGACTGCAAGATTCGCATGGAACCGCTGCCGCGGGGCAGCGAGTTCGAATTCGTCGACGAGATCTTCGGCGGCTCGATTCCGCGGCAGTTCATTCCGGCGGTCGAAAAAGGCATTCAGGAATCGCGCATGCGCGGGTTCCTCGCGGGCTATCCCGTCGTCGATTTCCGCGTGGTGCTCTACGACGGCCAATACCACGACGTCGATTCCAATGAGATCTCGTTCAAGACAGCCGGATGGCTCGCATTCAAAGACGGCATGTCGAAGGCGCGGCCGACGCTGCTCGAGCCGATCATGAACGTCGAGGTCTACGCGCCGAGCGACTACGCCGGCGATTTGATGGGCGACCTGAACGGCCGGCGCGGCCGCATCAGCGGCATGGAACCGCGCGGACAGATGACCATGATCAAGGCGCAGGTGCCCATGGCGGAGATGCTCACCTACGAGCAGCATCTCACGTCAGTGACGGGCGGGCGCGGCTCGTATCACATGGAGTTCTCGCACTACGACGAGGTCCCCACGCATCAGCAGTCCAAGATCATCGCGGCCGCGAAAGCCGAGAGGGGACAGGAGGCCGCGGAGCCGGCATAGATACGCGCCACGTACGGGCCACAGAGACACCACGGACGGGCCACAGAGACACAGAGTCACAGAGAATTCTTTTCTAGAGTTCTTTTTCTCTGTGTCTCGGTGTCTCTGTGGCCGTGGACGTCGAATGAATGCCTACCGGCCGGGTCGGGTCGGTCTCTGCCAATCGAACACCGAGTTCGACACGCGCTCGAAATGCGCGACGATGAGGTCGCGGCGCGCGAGGAGGGCGTCGATCTCGGGAGGCGTTAGATAGTCTTTCATCGTGGTCACGAGCGTCGGCCGATCGAGCGCTTTGAGCCGATCGAGAACTTTCCGATCGATGAGCGAGAGGTTACCCTCGCTTTTCAGCGTGTTCAGGAGCCGGAAGGCGCGCGAGTGATCGATCATCCAGATGTTCCAGGTGTTGTCGATGAGCAGATTCCCCAGATTGCGATCGACGTTGTAGATCAGCTGATCGAAGATGCGGACGTGCCACATCTGCTGGTTCCACCTGGTCGCATCGGGCGCGTTGATCTTCTTCTTCAGCCGCGCACCCTCGTCCATCTGGACATCGTCGATCCACCAGGTGTATGCGCCCTTCTTGCTTTCGAAGATCCGCTCGACACTCGGCGGCGTCATGCCGAGATCGAGCAGCCGATCGAGCCGGTACGCCGCGACGTTGTAGCGCCAGCTATCGCGGAAGTTGAATTCCGTGCCCTGGGTGCCTTCGAATTTCTGCTTGAACTCGTCGATGGTCTGGATGCTCGCATCGTGCGTCACGCGGCCGTCGGAGAGCGTGGCTCGAACAGTCCCCGTAATGCCCTTGCTCACGCCGTGCGTGCGCACGATTTTGGCTTTGAGAAGAAACTCTTCCTGCTCGGCGACAGACAGCGGGGTTGCTGTCTCAGCCGCCGCCTGCGCATAGGCGCGCGGTGCGGTTGCCAGGAACGCAACACCGAGCAGCACGGCGGGCAGACACACGAGCCGACGGCGAACCGCTGAATGCATGACTCCCTCCGGATTCTGGCGAATCTTACTGCTGATACGTCGACCACCTCAACGCGGTTCCTGCGGCGCTGCTTCGCGGGGACGGGAATTCTCGGCACCTGGCACTCGGCACTTGGCACCCGGCCCTAGCGCCTTTGGCGCGATTAACTGCCTCCCGCTTTTCGCGGAGTGGTGCTCTTTTTGGCCCTTCGTGCTGGGCGCGATGCTTTACCGCGAGTCGTGTCAGTTTGCGCAGCGTCTTTCTTGTTGCCGCCGCGGATGCTCCGCGCCGCCGCCCTGAGCCGTTCGCCGACGGTCTTCTGCTTCGGCCCTTCAGCAGCCTGTTCCTGCGCCGCCTTTTCGGCCTCTGCCTTCTTGGGATCGAACTCGCTTCCTACGAGCTCGATTTGAGCGACCTCGGCGGCATCTCCCCGGCGATGTCCGAGCCGAAGGATGCGCGTGTAGCCGCCCGGCCGCTCCATGAATCGCGGCGCGAGCTGGTCGAACAGCTTCGCCACCACGTCTTCGTTGACGAGGTCGCGCATGACGAGGCGGCGAGCGGACAGCGTGCGGCCGTTTGCCTCCGAGGCCTTCACGCCGCGCTTGGCGATCGTGATCAGCCGCTCGACAAACGGGCGGAGCTCCTTGGCCTTGGGAACTGTCGTCTCGATACGCTCGTGACGCAGCAGCGCGTCCGCCTGATTGCGCAGAAGCGCAATGCGATGCTCGGTGACGCGTCCCAGCTTGCGATGAGCAACTCTGTGTCTCATAGTCCGTATCTCTGAAAAGTGCCACGTGCTAAGTGCCACGTGCTAAGTGCGAACGAGCACTCGGCACTGGGCGCTCGGGCGCCTATTCTTGCGATGCGCCCGCGGGCTGATCGAGCTTCATTCCGAGGCTCAGACCCATCGACGTGAGAATCTCCTTGATCTCGTTGAGCGACTTTCTGCCGAAGTTCTTCGTCTTGAGCATCTCGGGCTCGGTCTTCTGCACGAGCTCGCGAATGGTCCTGATATTCGCGTTCTTCAGGCAGTTGTAGGAGCGCACCGAGAGCTCGAGCTCCTCGACGCTCTTGTCGAGATGCTCGTTCGAGGCGCCGAGGTGAGCCGGCTCGATGCCGCCTTCGCTCGGCTGATCGTCGGCCTCTTCGAGATTGATGAAGATGTTCAGGTGATCGCGCACCAGCTTCGCGGCCAGCGACACCGCGTCACGCGGCGTGACCGATCCGTTGGTCCACACATCGAGCGTCAGCTTGTCGTAGTCGGTCGTCTGTCCCAGGCGCGCCGCCTCGATCAGATAGTTCACCTTCTTGACCGGCGAGTGAACGGAATCGATCGGAATCCAGCCGATGCCGAGATCCTCGTCGAAGTTCTTGTCCGCCGACACATACCCCCGCCCGCGCTTGATGCGGAGCTCCATGTGCAGCTTGCCGCCTTCCGCGACAGTCGCGATGTGCGCATCGGGCTCGAGGATCTCCACGTCGTGGTCCACCTCGATGTCGCGTGCGCGCACTTCGCCTGGCTTGTCCACGCGCAGATACAACGTCTTCGTGTAGTCGGCGTGCGAAGTCAGCGGAATCTGCTTGAGGTTGAGGATGATGTCCGTGGCGTCTTCGACGACCCCGGGAATCGGCGAGAACTCGTGAAGAACGCCGTCGATCTTCACGGCCGTGATAGCGGCGCCTTCGATGGAAGACAGCAGCACACGGCGGAGCGCATTGCCGATGGTCGTGCCGAACCCGCGCTCGAACGGCTGTGCGTAAAAACGTCCAAATCGTTCCGTGAGCGTCTCGCGCTCGACTTCGAGCCGCTTCGGCCGCTGAAACCCTTTCCAGAGCATGACGTGTCCTTTCGCTTACGGGCCGGCAGACCGACCTCCAGACCTGCAGGTAGTGACCGCTCTTCGCTCGCTGCAGGCCTGACAAGCTGCTGGAAGAGCGGGTGCGAATTTGGTCGGGTGCGT
>DASPWV010000260.1:0-3920 GCA_035637635.1 Vicinamibacterales bacterium
CTCGCGGCCGATCTCCGCGAGCGTCTCGAGGGTTGCCGCGTACTCGCGCTCCGATTCGAAGAGCCGCGCGTTGACGATCGCTTGCGCGACATGCGATCCGAATTGGCGAAGAATGGCTTCGTCGCGATCGGTGAACGCGTCCTTCTGGTCCGACAGCAGATTGATCGCGCCCAGCACCTGCCCCTTGTGGCGCAGCGGCACCACCAGATCGGACTGCGCGCCCGGAACAACGGCGATGTAGCGCGGATCCGACGCAACATCGTTGACCAGAATCGGGCGCTGCTCGGCGACGGCCACGCCAACGAGCCCTTCGTTCACCTTCAGCCGCGTCGATTTGACCGCGTCTTCCGGGTAGCCGACGGCATAGGCGATGCGAAGCTCCTCGCGATGCTCATCGAGCAGATAGACGGCGAACACGCTGAACGTGGTCAGCCGCGCAATAAGCTGGGGGATCTTCTCGAGAAGCTCGTTCAGCTCGAGGACAGAGGTAACTTCGCGGCCGAGATCGAAAAGAGTGGCGAGGAGCTCGGTGTCCGATACCTGACCGCCGGCGCGAGCGGCGACAGAATCCGTCATGGTGCCGAGGTCGTGGTCTTGCGGCCCTCGCCGAGCGTGTAGCGGGTCACCCACTCCTGAATGCGTGAGAGACGATCTCTCTGGTGGTAATACTCGGCAAATCCATGGGGCTCGCGCGGATATATCACGAGCTCCACCGTCTTGCCCCGATCCTTCAGCGCACGGAACAGTTCCTGCGCCTGACCGATGGGAACGCGCTCGTCGCTGCCGCCGTGGAGGATCAGCGTCGGCGTGGTCACGTTGTCGATGTGCGACATCGCCGAACGCGCGCCGTACAGAGGCAGCGTCTCCTTGCTCGGAATTCCACCGAAGTAGGTCGTGAGGACATTCGGGATGTCGTTCGTGCCGTACATGCTCACCATGTCGGTCAGACCCGCTCCGACCATTGCAGCTTTGAATCGATTGGTTTGCGTGATCACCCAGGCGGTCATGTATCCGCCGTAGCTCCACCCGATATGCGCGAGCCGATCGGGATCGGCGATGCCGCGCGCGATCATGGCGTCCACGCCCGTCATGATGTCGCGGTAATCGCCGCCGCCCCAGTCGTTGAAATTTGCCTGCAGGAATTTCTCGCCGTAATTCGTCGATCCACGTGGATTGGGGTACAGCACCGCCCAACCCTGACCCGCCCAGAGCTGGCCTCCTTCGAGTCCGCCCACACGGTAATTGTTCGTGTAGGCGCCCGATGGTCCACCGTGCGCGACGACGAGCAGCGGGTACTTCTTCCCTGCCTGGAATCCGACGGGCTTCAACAGAACACCCTCGACGTCCATGCCGTCGTTGCTCTTCCAGGACACGACTTCCGTTTCTCCCAGCGCGAAATCGGCCGCCTGTGGATTCGTGTCGGTCAACTTTCTGAAATTCGCAAACGCGGCGTCGGTCACGTACACCTCATTGGGAAGCGCTGGCGTGTCCATCGTGACCGCGACCACTTGGCCGTTTTTGCTCCGCGAACCGAACTGAAGCGTTTTCTGGTGCGTCAGCTGACTGTATTTTCCGGAGGCGACGTCGTACCGGAAAAGCTCGCTGTACGCGCGTTTGCCGGCGGTAAATACGAGTGACTTGCCGTCGCTTGCCCATCGCGGCGAGCCGGCATCGATGTCGAACTCGCGACTGCTCACATCGCGCAGTGTTTTCGTTGCGATGGAATACAGCACGAGATGACTCAATCCAACACTCGACGGCAGCGTGCCGTCCGCAAGAGGCTTTCCCATCGGCGGCTCTGAGATCCACGCGATGGTGCTGCCGTCAGGCGACCATTCAGGCTGCGAATCCGGCGCAGGGTTGGTGCTGATCTTCTCCACGTTCTTCGAGGAGATCTCGACAATGTAGATGTCGGATCGGTAGTCGCGGAGCATCGTCGTGGCGTTGGCGGAGAACACGAGCCGCTTGCCGTCTGGCGCCCACGAAGGCGCGCCTCGCACGGTCCACGAAGTGCCCTCCGTGATTCGTGTCGCTTGCTTCGTGTCGAGATCGATCGTCCAGATGTGCGTGTATCGAAAGTCGTTTTCGAAGACGCGCTCGTCGTCTCGTTTGCGGATGGCTGCCTCTTCCGAAGACGAGCGGGGATCGATAGTGATGTACGCCAGCTGGCGACTGTCGGGCGACCACGAGTATCCTGTCACCGCTTCTTTTGCCTCGGTCAACTTCCACGCCTCGCCGCCTTCCGCGCGCATCACGTAGATTTGCGCCTTTGGCGCGTCGTCTCCCGTGCCGGAACCGCGTGCCGCGAGGAAACTGATGTAGCGCCCATCCGGTGACCACTGCGGTTGTGATTCGCCGCGATCGCCAAACGTGATTTGGCGAGCATCGCCACCCGCGACAGACACACGCCACACATGCGTTCGCGCGTCGAAGCGGTCTTTCTCGCGGTCGGAGGCCGACTCCCATTGACGCACCGTGTAGAGGACCTGTCTCCCATCCGGTGACACAGCGGGCGATCCGCCCACCGTCTTGAGATTCATCACGTCGTCGATCGTGACAGGCCGCTTCTGCGCCGCTGCGGCGGCGGCCGTCGCCAACAAAGCAGCGCCCACGAGAATCACAGGAAAAGTGCGCATGGTCGTTCTCTCGAATTGCAGGTTGTAGTGCCGCCACGGAAGCGCGGAATCACGGAAAAGAAAGCCACGGAAGCACAGAATCACTGAGAAACTTTTGTTGGGTTCAATGATTCGGTGTTTCTGTGGCTTCGTTTCCGTGCCTCCGTGCTTCCGTGGCCACGCCTCGAATCTCACGGCAGAACAAAGAATTATACTGGGACCGCCTGATGACCGATGCTCTCGAGCTGCCGCTCGATTACGCAGCCATCGAACGGATTCTTCCGCATCGATATCCGTTTCTGCTCGTGGATCGCATCATCGAGCTCGAGCCGAACAAGCGGATTGTCGGCATCAAGAACGTATCGATGAGCGAGCGCTATCTCTCGCCCGCCGTCGACGGCCGGCCCGCTGCCCTGCCGCCGACGATCCTCACCGAAGCCATCGCGCAGGTCGGCGCTATCTTGATTCTCTCCAAGCCGGAAAATCGGGACCGGCTGCCGTTGTTCATGGGCATCGAACGTGTGCGGTTTCGCGCGCCGGCATATCCCGGCGACGTCGTGGTCATCGAAGCGCGCGTCAAACGTCTCCGAAGCCGCATGGGCGTCCTCACAGGAAGAGCGCGCATCAGAGGCCGAGTGGTTGTTCACGGCGCTATGACGTTCGCCCTCGGCCCGCGTTCGGCGACTTAAGCGACAGCTTTCACCGCGATTGGTTTCGTCGACCGCGCGCGAGGAGTCGATCGCACGATGGCAATGCCGCCAAATACCAGCGCCGCTGCGATCACAATGCGTGAATTGAACGGCTCGGCAGCGATGAGCGTGCCGAGCGCGACGGCGATGATGGGGTTCACGTACGCATACAGCGAGACCGTGGCCACCGGAAGGTACTTCAACGTGAACACGTAAGCCGTGTAGCCAATCACCGATCCAGCCAGCGACAAATAGATGAGGGCGCCCAGGGAGCGCGCCGTGAACGTGACGTGCGGCCACTCGCCCAGCACTGTTCCAACACCGAGGAGCACCACTCCGCTGAACAGCATCTGCACGGCCGACGATGCGATCGGTGTCGCTCCGAGCTTGTGCCGCTTGGTATAAGAGGTCCCGATTGCCCACGCCAGGCTGCCGATCTGCAGCGCGACGATTCCGGCGACGAACATGCGACCGCCGGCGGCGCCGAGCGTCAACTGCGGCCAGACGAGCACGACAATTCCGGCAAACCCGGTTGCGAGCCCGGCGAGTGTTCTCCGCGTGAGCCGATCGCCGCCGGGACTGATCGCTTCGACAACGACAGACCAGAACGGCACCA
>DASPWV010000261.1:0-3410 GCA_035637635.1 Vicinamibacterales bacterium
CGTCATCGGCCCACAGGCCCGCCACTGCGTCATCGGCCCACAGGCCCGCCACTGCGTCATCGGCCCACAGGCCCGCCACTGCGTCATCGCCCACAGGCCCGCCACCACGTCATCGGCCCACAGGCCCGCCACTACGTCATCGGCCCAGAGGCCCGGCATTACTTCTTCATCGGTGGGGCAGCAGCGGTCTCCTGATGGAACACTGCGACCCAGTTGCCATTTCGGTTCGTGTAGATCGTCGAGGCGTAGGTGGGGCTTGGGAACGGCTGGCCCATCATCGTGCCTTTGCCCGTCCAGGTGTAGGTGAGGACTGCGGTGTCGTCGTTCACCCAAATCACTTTCGTGTTGTCGATCTTCCAGCTCTCGACCTTGACCTGCGACATCTGCTTTTCGAACTCGGCCACGCTATTGAGACCGCCGGGGTCGATTCCATACGCATCGGGCGCGAGGTATTTCTTGAATCCTGCGACGTCGTTCGTCGCGAATGCCGTGTTGATCGCGTTCTCGCGTTCGATGAGAGTCTTCTCGATCGCGGCACGATTGGGCGCCTGCGCGTAGGCGAGTCCTGCGACGAGCGCCAGCGACAGCGCACCGAATATCAGTTTCTTCATCCGCTCCTCCGTCATTTGAATCGTTGTGAGAGGTGACCAGTCTTCACGAAACGCTGGCCGAGCGCAAATCGGAGCAAGGCCACGGAACCACGGAAGCACGGAAAGAAGATCTATTTCGTGTTCTGTGTTCCCCGCCGAAACCAGCGGCCAAAAGTTCTGCATCGGTCCGTTGTTGCGGTGTGTCGGGGCCAAAAAACTCCGTGATTCGGCGCTTCTGTGGCTCTTTTCTCGGTGTCTCCGCGCTTCCGTGGCCTGTTTCAGCGCGGGCCCGCCGACGTCTCGCGTCCGGCGGCGCCCACCGATTGCGCGCCCGCGTAGAAGATGCTGTTGAAGAGAAACTTGAACGTGCCGTGCGGCTGCGCGCGGAACGTGATTTCCGGACCGAATAGCAGCACCTTGCCTTTGCCGAGCGACGCTTCAATCGCGGCCCCACCCCCTTCGAGGTACTGCTGTCCCCAAGCCCATCCCGAGCGAAGCGGCGTTTTCGAATCGAACCACGCGACAGTTTTCACGCCGCGCAGTGTCGCGTCAGGTTTGATCGCGAGTACCGGACTGTTGTCGTAGAACACGTCCACCTGCTTTTCGAATCCATACGCGAGCGGGTTCGAGTTGTCCACGGCCACGCGAAGAATCGAACCCGGAATGTAGAACTTCGTCGACGGCAGCGCCCGTTCCGTGCCGTCCGGCTGCCTCTCCGCGAGGTGATTGCTCACCGGCAACCCGAGATGATGCCCGAGCGCCGCCGACCCACCGAAGGCGACAACCGTGCCGCCGTCCTCGACGAATTTCTTGAGCTGCGGGACCGTCGTTTTCACCGTCACGCGGCCAAGGTGCGAGCGATACTCTGCCGGAATATCTTCGGCCTTCGGCTGCCCGCCGCCGCGCCCTTCGTCTTCCGGAATGCCGCCATCGGGGAAGAGCAGCACGTCGTACTTTGCTTTGAGATTGCCGGCGTCGAGCGTCTGCGGATAGACGACTTCGAACGGGAACTCGAACTGTTCGAGCAGCCAGCGCACGTGGCCTGACGGCATCGAGCCTCCGTATTGATCCCAGAGTCCAATGCGCACCGGCTGCAGGCGCAGCATCGGCGATGTTGGCCGCGCGCTCACACCGACAAACGTGAGGCCGAGTTCAGCGGCGGCGGTTTTCAAAATCGGCAGCGTGGATGGCCGTGCAGGAATGAAGATGACGCCGGTGCCGTTGGGCGATTGCCAGTTGCGGTCACGAAGCCAAAACACTTCTTCGCCGGCTCTCAGTAATCGATTCACCGCGATGGTCGCGTCGTTGATCTGATGCGACACCACGTAACCAACCGCGTTGGCGGTCTCACGCACGGCGCCAGCCGGAGGCTTGATCACGTCGGTCAGGCGTTCGGTCGGCGTCTGAAAGGCGTCGAATACCCGATCGAACGTGAGTCCCATCAGGTACGCAACCGTCCAGCCTGCGTTGTCGTACGGCGGAATCGGCGGGCCGCCGGGATACTGAAGATCGTTCGGGTGATCCTGCGGCTCGAACATGTCGAGCACATGCGGACGAAATGCCTGCGCCGCGCGAACAACGTACGAGCCCGCCGGGTACTGCTTCCCCGCGATGGAGAAAGCCGCGGTCGCACGTTCCACCGTCACTCCGGATTTGATCAGGATGTTGACGAACTTCGTCGCGGTGAGGAAATCGCCCTGATCGGCAGGCAGGATGTAGCCGCGGGCGTCGCGCCATTCGGGACGACGGAGTGAGTCGTAGTATTTCGTGTCGACGGTGGCGACACGGCCGCCGCGCGTGGCGCGCGGGTCGCTCGAGTCGATCTTCTGGTCTTTCTCGATCTCCGCTTTCACTTCGGCGACACGCCGCGGGTACATCGTCCAGGTGTCCGAGCTGCCGCGTCGGATCGAATTGCGGCCCATCACGTAGAAGTTGTAGAGCAGCGTCTCGCGGTAGCGCTGCGCGAAATCGAGCACGGCGTAATTCGCCGTCAGGGAGTAGTCGACGGATTGACGGAAGTGCCAGACGCCGGGTGGAATCGGGAGTGGGTAGTCGTTCTTCGGGAGCATTCGATCCGGCACGAAGCCGATTTCTTCGGGTGTCGGATTGCCAATGGTTTCCGTCAGCAGCCCAATCTGATTGTGGAAGTACGGCATGGTGCGCAGACCGCCGTTCCACCATGTCGAGTAATTCGACCCCGATCGCGTGGTCACGCCGGGCTTGCCTTCCGCGTCGAAGCGCGCGTGCATGGCGGCGCCGACCTGATCGAGCTCGTTGACGACCGTGGGATCGTACAGATAGTTGAATGGGTCGCGAAACGGCGGTGAGAACATCACCGTGCCCGTGGGTCCCGTCTGATGATGGTTGTACACGATTTGCGGGAACCACTCGCGATAGAGCATGCGGTTGATGTTCACCGATTCCGGCTGATTCATCATGTAGAAGTCGCGGTTGTTGTCGTGGCCGACGTACTTCTGATACAGGCGGGGCAGATTCGCGGTGCTGCGCGCTTTCGGATCCGAAGTGCGCATGTACCAGTCGGAGACGAGCTCCATGCCGTCCGGGTTGGCGTGCGCGGCCAGGATGATCACGTCGCGCAGGATGCGGAGCGTTTCTTCATCGGTCTTGCTGGCGAACTGGTAGATCGTCTCGATGAGCTGTTCCGCGCCAAGAACCTCGCTGGCGTGAAGACCGCCGTCGATCCAGACGATGGCCTTGCCGTCTTTCGCCAGCGCGCGCGCCTGATCGTCGGTCAGTCCTTCCGCCAGCGCGAGTTTGCGTGCGATGTCCTTGTAGCGCCCGAGGTTCTTGAAATTCTCA
>DASPWV010000262.1:0-4196 GCA_035637635.1 Vicinamibacterales bacterium
TGCAGGTGATACCAGATCCATGCTTCGGGGTTGATGGGTTCACCGACCGATCCAAGCAAACGCAGCGACGACAGGTCGTGCTTCTTCGGCCAGTCGGTGCCCCAACGCATGAACGCACGAATGGCAGTAGGCGCCGTATAAAAGACAGTGACGCCGTATCGCGCCACGATTGCCCAGAACCGATCTTTCTGCGGCCAGTCGGGCGCGCCTTCGTACATGACGACGGTCGCGCCATTTGCCAAGGGGCCATACACGACGTAGCTGTGACCGGTGACCCACCCGATATCGGCCGTGCACCAATACACGTCATTCTCTTTCAGGTCGAACACCCACTTTGTCGTCGCGTACGTGCCGACGAGATAGCCGCCGGTCGTGTGAACGATTCCTTTCGGCTTGCCCGTCGTGCCAGACGTGTACAGCGTGTAGAGCACGTCCTCGGAATCCATCTGCTCCGGCGGACAGCCATACGGCGCATCGGCCATCAGTTCGTGATACCAGTGGTCGCGGCCCTGATCCATGTGCACGGGGATGTCCGCAAAGCCCCGGTGGACGACGACGACGTGCTCGATGCTTGGGGTGTCGCCAAGCGCCTCGTCGGCGATCTTCTTGAGCGTGACGATGTTGCCGCGGCGATATCCGCCATCGGCCGTAATCAGCAGGCGCGCCCCTGCGTCGTTGATGCGATCGCGCAGCGACTCGGCCGAGAAGCCTCCAAACACGACGGAATGCACGGCTCCGACGCGGGCGCACGCGAGCATGACAATCGCAAGCTCCGGCACCAGAGGCAAATAGATGGCGACGCGATCGCCACGCTCGACCCCCAGCGACTTCAGGACGTTCGCGAACTGGCAAACCTCACGATGCAAATCGTAGTACGTGAGCGTTCGCCGATCCCCCGGCTCGCCCTCCCAGATGATTGCCGCCTTGTTCCGGCGCGGTCCGTCGAGATGACGGTCGAGGCAGTTGACGCTGGCGTTGATCTTTCCGCCGACGAACCACTTCGCGTGCGGCGGATTCCAGTCGAGGATCTTCGTCCAGGGCGCGAACCAATGCAGCTCGCGCGCGAAGTTCTCCCAGAAGCGCTCCGGATCGCGGTCGGCGTCGTCGTAAATGCGTTCGTCGCGCACGTTGGCCTGCGCTCGAAAGGCGTCGGGTGGCGGAAACGCCCGCTCCTCGCGAAGCAACGCGACAATTTCAGGAGAGACCTTCGATTCCGACATCTTCCCCCCTCAATTCACTTGAGTGGTGCATCGCGGCACTCGGAAAAAGCAGAGATTCGGGCGCGAATTTGCACCGGTCCGGCAGATGGAGTTGACCACTCACAATGAACTCCGGGTCTAGAGCCCTGCGGTCGGCACGGGTGGCGGTGGTGGCGGAGGCACGTTCCTGCTGAACAGCAACGCGCCGACGATGCCGCCAATCAATCCAAAGAAGCTGCCGACAATCAGCATGCCGATGAAGCTCAGAATGAGGCCGAGGCCGAGTGCGGGGCCGCCGCGCATATTCTCGAGAATCGATCGTACCTCGGGCGGCAGATCGCGCGCGCTCTCGAGCACTCGATCGAGGATCTGCGCCTGGAACGGACCCATCGCGAGCGCGATCGGGATCGAGAGCAGCGTGCTCACCATCGCGCCAAATATGCCCGCGAGGAGGCCGACTATCGCTCCGTCTCCCGCGTTGATCGGCGCAGGATGACTCTGCTGCATCAGGTACGCGGCGAGCGCGCCGCCAAAGATCACCCACGCGCAGCAGCACAGGTTGGCGAGATTGACCACCGGCAGCGCCGATAACACACCCAGTGCAATGCCGCCGAGGAGCGCAGGTTGCAGTTTGCGAGGGGACATAGGGGGTCCTTTAGTTTCCAGTTTCCAGTTACCAGTTCAAAGTTTCAGTTCTCAGTTACGAGCTCGGGGCAGATCAAGTCGCGCGACGCAGAACCAGTAACTAGAACTTTGAACTGGAAACTGACAACTGGAAACTCTTCAGTCGTAGTACTCCCTGCCAAGGTGCGTGATCAATTCTTCACCCTTCCAATACCGCAATGTGTTTTTCAGCTTCATCAACTGAATGAACACATCGTGCTCCGGGTACAGTCCCGGCGCGTGCATGGGACTCTTGAAATAAAACGACAGCCACTCCTGGATGCCTGACATCCCGGCGCGCTTGGCGAGATCGAGAAAGAGCGCCGTGTCGAGCACGATTGGCGCGGCGAGAATGCTATCGCGGCAGAGGAAATTGATCTTCAGCTGCATGGGATAACCGAGCCAGCCGAAGATGTCGATGTTGTCCCAGCCTTCCTTGTTGTCTCCCCGAGGCGGGTAATAGTTGATTCGCACCACGTGCGTCAGATCGTCGTAAAGGCCGGGATACAAGGACGGCTGGAAAATGTAGTCGAGCACTGATTTTTTCGACTCTTCTTTGGCCTTGAACGACTCCGGATCGTCCAGGACCTCTCCGTCGCGATTGCCGAGAATATTTGTCGAGTACCAGCCTCTCACCCCGATGAGCCGCGCTTTCAGCCCCGGCGCAATGATGGTTTTCATCAACGTCTGGCCGGTTTTCAGATCCTTGCCGGCAATCGGCGTTTGCGTCTCCATCGAGAGCTGCACCAGGGCGGGCACGTCGGCGCTGAGATTCGGCGCACCGTTCGCGTACGGAATCCCTTCTTTGATGGCGGCGTACGCGTAGATCATGCTGGGCGGAATCGCGTAGTCGCTCAGTTCGAGCCCCTTCTCCAGCGACTGGATGGAAGCGTGCACGGCGGCTTCCTTCATGTAAATCTCGGTGCTGCCGCACCACACCATCACCAAGCGATCGCAGTGATGTCGCTCCTTGAATGCGCGGATGTCTGACACCACTTGTTCAGCGAGATCCTTCTTGCTGGTGCCCTTCTTGACGTTCGGGCCGTCAAGGCGCCTGACGTACTCGCGATCGAAGACGGCGCGCATCGGCTTGACGGCTTCGAGCTCCGGACGAACTTTCTCGAGCAGCGACTCGTCGAGCACGCCGGCGGTGCGCGCAGCCGAGTAGCAATCCGCTTCGAAGATGTCCCAGCCGCCGAAAACGATATCGTCGAGCTCGGGCAGCTCGAACATTTCACGAATTCGGGGCGACCGCGCGTCGGTGCGTCTGCCAAGACGCACGGTGCCGAGTTCTGTGAGGGATCCAACAGGAGGGGCGAGCTTCTTGCGAACAGCGTGGACGCCTGCAATGACGGTCGTGCTGACCGCACCCAGCCCGACCAACAGCACGCCGAGCTTCCCGCGTGGCGGCACGATCTCAATAGCTTGCTTCACGCGGCAGAACTATATCCGAATCGGTGTCGCCAAGGGCCAAGGGCCGAGTGCCGAGTGCCAGGTGCCGAGTGCTAGGTGCTCAGCGCTGCGACTAAGATGATCAAGCGATGTTCTGGAAGCTCCGCCGCGTGCGGGCGATGGATCCGCTTCAGGTGGCAATGACGGGCGTTCGCATGGGCGAGCGATACCTGCAGATCTTTTGCAGCGATCGTGCGCTCACTGGAGGGCTCGCAACGAAAACAGGACTGAGCGGCGTCGCCGCGCTTGCCGCGCCCGATGAAGATCATGCCGCGCGCGCCCGGGCGGCGGCGGCAAAAGCCGGAGCGCTCATCGACGTGCAGGTCACATCGCCAGCGACACTGCCGTGGCCGCCAGAATCATTTGACATGGTCGTGATCGATAACACCGACGGCCGGTTCGCGCGGCTGCCCGACGGCGAGCGCGCGGCGTCCCTCGAAGCTGCGCGCAAGGTGTTGCGCGCAGGCGGCCGCATTGAGCTCATCGAGCGCGCGGCTGGCGGCTTGCGCGCGGGTGCGTCCACGGCAGTCGATTACACGCGGCGCGGGGGCGCGGAAGGCGCGCTTCGCCAGGCGGGCTTCAAACCCGTGCGGACGCTCGCGGAGAAAGACGGATTTCGTTTCGTTGAAGGATTGAAGGGATGAGCGTCACCTGAGACACGTCAGGTGTCTGCCGCCATCCACCGCGATCGTTTCTCCTGTAATAAACCCCGCCTGGTCCGACGCGAGAAAAGTGATCAACGCCGCAACCTCCGACGGCTCGCCGGGGCGCCCGAGAGGGTGCGTTTCCTTGCTGCGCGCGAGAAACGCCGAGTACGTTTCATCGTTCAATCCGGCGCGTCGATGGAGGTTCGTGACGGTCACCCCTGGATTCACCGCGTTG
>DASPWV010000263.1:0-1742 GCA_035637635.1 Vicinamibacterales bacterium
CTCGATCGTCACCAGCGGCATTGGCGCAAACGATACGGCGAAAGCGGCTGTCCCAACGGCCGGACTCTCGCTTGTCTCCACGGCGCTCGGCGCATTTCAAACTGTCGTTCGTCCCTTGAGCGATTCACGGGCGCTCACCGATGCGTTCAGAAGCTATTTCGCGTACAAGTCGGCGCATCCTGATCAGGTCAGGAAGCCCTTCCTCTACTTTGTCGATTACGGTTTGCCGAGCACGACGCCTCGCGGCTATGTCTTCGACATGGAATCGCTGAAGATCGTAGACGGCCCATTCATGGTCGCGCACGGTCGCGGCTCCTCGGCGAACAGCTACGGCGTTCCGACGCGTTTTTCGAATGCGTCCGGCAGCAATGCGACGTCGCTTGGGTTGTATGTAGCGCAGGAGACGTACGCGTTCCACGGCAAGACCGGCGGCAAGCCATATGGCTCGATCGGACTCAAGCTCGAGGGCGTGTCCGAGGGCTACAACGATAACGCCCGCGCGCGGAAAGTCGTTGCACACGGTGCTCCGTATGTTACGCCCACCAGGGCCGGCAGAAGCGAAGGCTGCCCTGCGATGGAGCCATCACGTGCGAACAAGCTTCTTCCGATTCTTTCGAACGGATCGATGGTTTTCCTTTTTGCGCCGAACGAGCAGTGGATGCAGAGTGATCGCTGGGTGACCGCGGCAGCCGAGTAATACCAACCAGTTAGCGCGCCATCATCGCCTACGTGTCCAGCTCGGCGCTCAATTTCGCCTCGAGAGGAGCGTTTTTGCCGAGGAGACGGGCGACAATTCTATCACCATGATAGCGGCCGTTTTCGATGAAGACCTTGTTCGCGTCGTAACCCGCGACGACTACACCAGCAATGAAAATTCCCGGCACCGATGTCTCGAGCGTCGCGGGATCGTGTTCCGGAATTCCAGTTTGCGGATCGATTGGAACATTGACTTGCCGGAGAAGATCGAGCTCTGGAGCGAAGCCGGTCATGACGTAGACAAAGCTTGCAGGCAAACGCTCTTTTCCATCCGGTCCCGCTGTTATCACCGCGTCTCGCTCGATGCGACTCACGCGACTGTTCCAGCGAACCGCGATGCTTCCCTCTTTCAGGCGATTCATGAAATCGGGCAGCACCCACGGCTTGATGTGCTTGTCGAAAGTGGGCCCGAAATGCACCAGCGTCACACGCGCGCCCGAGCGCCACAAGTCGAGCGTCGCCTCAGCGGCAGAATTGCCCCCACCTACGACCACCACGTCCTGATCGAAAGCCTCGTGACCTTCGCGATAAATGTGCGACACATGGGGGAGCTCCTCTCCCGGCACCGCGAGATAATTTGGCGAGCCGAAGTAGCCGGTCGCGACAACGACGGCCTTCGCGCGCGATTCGCGCTGGCTGTCGTTTCGCAGCGTCGAACGAATGAGGAAATCGTCACCGTCTCGCTCTATGGACGTCACGCGTTCGTATTGACGCAACGGGATATCGAAATGGCGGACCACCGCCCTATAGTACGCCAACGCATCGCGTCGCGATGGCTTCTCGGTCGCAACTACAAAGGGAACGTCGCCGAGCGAAAGCTTTTCCGCAGTCGAGAAAAAGCGCACGTAGGTCGGGTAATGCGCGATGGTGCTTACCACGGTCTGCGCCTCGACTACAACGACGCGTAATCCAGCACGCTGGGCCGAGATGGCGGCGGCGAGGCCGCATGGTCCGCCGCCAACGATCAGGAGGTCGAGCTCGATGTC
>DASPWV010000264.1:0-4118 GCA_035637635.1 Vicinamibacterales bacterium
CTCCCAAGAGCAGGCACTGCTACAGGGCGGCGATCCTGGTCGCGGTGTTGTGCACTCTGGTTGCATTACCGGCGCGGGCACAGACAGGATCACCGTTCGGCACGATTGAAGGCGCCGTGCGAGACGAAACTGGCGGCGCGCTGCCCGGCGTGACCGTTGAAGTCTTGTCACCGGCATTGCTCGAACGCTCTCGGTCGGCGGTCACCGAACCCAATGGCAACTATCGCTTCCTGAGACTTCCCGTCGGTGAGTACACGTTGAAGTTCTCGCTGCCAGGCTTCGCCACCGTGCAGCACGAGAACGTCAAGATCAATGCCGATTTCACGGCGACGATCAACGCCGTCCTGAAGGTGGCTTCGCTGGAGGAGACGGTGACCGTCAGCGGCGTCTCTCCCATGGTCGATGTCCGAAGCACGACGACGCAGACCGTGGTGACCGCCGAGATCGTGAACACTATTCCCAGCTCTCGCAACATCTACGACATGTCGAAGTTCGTTCTCGGCGCGTCGACCAGTTCACCGGATGTGGGCGGCGCGACCACCGTCATCTACAACGCCATCAAGGTGCACGGCAGCAGAAGCAACGATCGCAGCTTCTACATCGACGGCTTCCCCGCCCTCGGGTTCTTCGGTGGCGGCGATGCCCCCTTCAACTACAGCGGCAGCGGCGCGAAGGAGGAGATCGACTACCAGACGACCGCGATTCCCGCGTGGGTCGCCTACGGCGGGGTCGCCATCAGCACGGTGACGAAGTCGGGCGGCAACAAAATCAGCGCCGACGTCATCGCCAACAAGCAGGCCTTCCGGTCGACCAATCTCGATGACAACCTGCGCAGCCGCGGGGTCAGGGCCACCAGCGCGACGAAGGATGCGTATGACGTGGACGGCTCGATTGGCGGCCCCATCAAGAAAGACCGCGCGTGGTTTTTCGCCTCGGGCCGGGTCACGACCTTCACTGGTTTGGTGGCGAACACGTTCTTCCTCGACGGGTCGCAGGCGTCTGAATGGAATCGGCGCAGCGAGTGGTTCCAGAAAGCGTCCGTCAGAATCAACCAGAACAACCGGATCACCGCGTCGAATACGAACACATTCGCGGTGCGGCCCTATCGCCGTGAAGGCGCGAACTTCGTGACGCCGGAGGCCGCCAACTTCAACACCGACACGCAGCCGAATCTGTTTCCCACCGTCTCCTGGAACGGGACGCGCGGAAACGCCTGGCTGTACGAGGTGGTCTTCTCCAACTGGTTCCGCGGCGCGGACCAGCGCTACCGGCCCGAGGTGGGACCCAACGACGTCGCGCGCCTCGATATCGTCCAGAGCATTCTCTCCGGCGCCCCGACGTCAGTGCGGTTGAATCATCAGCACGGCCACATTTTCGGCGCCTCGGTAACGCGGGTGGGCAACTTGCTGGGCAGCCATGAAATGCGAACGGGATTCCAGCTCAATGGCGGCCGCTACGACAACGAGTGGGTGTGGCACGGCGATATCATCCTGCGCTTCCGCAACGGTGCGCCCGACTCGGTCGACCTCCAGAACACGCCGGCCTATAACAGCGAGCAGGTGGAAAACCGCGGCGTCTACGTTCAGGACAATTGGAGGCTGACACAGCGGCTGTCGATCAACGCGGGCGTACGGTACGACAATTTCCACACGTTCATTCCGGACCAGTCCTCACCGGCTGGCACCTGGGTGCCGGCGCGCGAGTTCGCTGCCATCGACGCGAAGACATTCCAGACCGTGGTCCCGCGTCTCGGCGTCGCCTACGACGTGACCGGCAACGCGTCAACGGTGATCAAAGGCAGCTACAGCATGTATGCGGGCAACGAGGGCATCGGTCTGGCTGACAGCCTCAATCCCTTGACGCTGCAGAGCAATCGATGTGTGTGGTCCGATCTCAATCGCGACCTGTACGCGCAAGCCAACGAGATCAGCAGTTGCGCAGGCTTCACGGGTGGCGTGACGACGCGGATCGACCCCGAGCTGCGCCGCCCGTTCAACCGCGAGTACAGCCTTGGCATGCAGCGCCAGCTCACGACACACCTTGCGGGATCGGTGATGTATTACCGCCGCGAGAATCGCAATCTTCGCGCGACCCGGAATGAAGCCGTACCGAGCGAGACCTATATCCCGGTCGTCATCAACAACCCGCTCACCAATCAGCCGCTCACGATCTACAACCAGAACCCTGCGACCAGCGGCCGGCAGAACAACATCCTGACAAACTCGTCGAAGCTGAATACCAACTACAACGGAATCGAGCTCGCGATCCAGCGCAGGTTCTCGGCGGATGCCTACCTGCAAGGCGGATATCACTACGGCAAGGATCTGGGTCGAATCAGCTCGGGTGAGCTGAACGATCCGAACGACGATATCTTCACCGATGGAGCCGTTGGCAACGACGAACCGCATCAGGTGAAGCTCTCGGGTGCGATTCTGCTTCCCTGGCGCATCAGCGTCAGCGGATTCTTCCAGGCCTACAGCGGCCACCCCAAGGTGCGGACCCTGAGCGTCGGCCGGGCGCTCGTGCCCACGTTGACACGAGCCACGCAAACCGTGCGCCTCGAGCGCAACGACGAGAACCGATATGACAGCAACAAGCTGATCGATCTTCGCGTGGGGCGGCGCTTCGTCATTGGCTCATGGCGCCTCGAGGCCTTTGCCGATGCCTTCAACCTCACGAATGCCAACACGATCCTGACGGAGGTCACGACGATCGGCTCCAATCTCGGCAGCGTCTCGCAGACGATTAGTCCGCGCGTGGTGCGCCTGGGAGGGAAGTTTTCGTTCTAGACAGCTCAGATATGTAGTGGCGGGGCGTTAGCCCCGCCACGCGCAGCGGCCCTGAAGGGCCGCCACTACGTCGTGTTCGCCCAGTTCCAGCCTGCGAGACCACCACCATGAAAATAGCCCGAGTATCTGCAATCGCGGCCGTCCTCGTCTCTGTCGCTTCTCTCGTCTCAGCCCAGACGCTGAGCACGCTGAATCCCGACCAGGCGAGGCAGCGCGCGGCGAAGACGTGGCAGGAGCGCTACACCGACCTCGATGGCAGAAAGGTTCATTACCTCGAGGCCGGCAGCGGCGTGCCGCTCGTCCTCGTGCACGGCGGTCTTTTGTGGGAGTGCGCTGAAGCAAATTACTGGGCTGTCATCCCGGCGCTCGCCGCGCGCTACCACGTGTATGCGGTGGACTTACCCGGCTGGGGATTCACACCGGCGCTGGGTCCGCAAGAATACTTTCCGACGGCTCACGGGCAGTTCGTGATCCGGTTCATGAAAGCGCTGGGGCTGAAGGCGCACCTGATCGGCAACAGCCGCGCCGGTTGGATCGTGCAATACGTGGCCCACGAAGCGCCCGATCTCGTGCGCAGCCTGGTGATTATCAACAGCGGGAGCGGCTGGCAAATCCTGCCGTCCGACGCTCCGGCGCCTCGATCCCGAGACAACGTCGAGCCGCCGACCATCGAGAGCGTTCGCCAGACCCTGCAGCGCTTCTATTTCAACAAACAGTTCGTCACCGATGCATGGGTCAAGCGCGTTCATGAGATCTCGGCGCGAAATCACGCATTCGATGCGGGCCGGACAAAGGCGGGAGGCACGACGGGCGCCGATCGCAACCGCATGCTCGAGTACCACGGCAAGCACATGGCCCTCTCAGCAGGTGAGCTCAATGTCCCGGTGCTGATGACGCTGAGCCGCGAGGACAATCCGGCCAGCCATCCCGACGCGCTTACGTTTTACAAGCGTCTGAAAAGCGGCGAGCTCCACATGTTTGCGCACTCCGGCCACCACGTGCAGATCGAGCAATCCGATCGCTGGGCTGCGGTAGTCCTGGATTTTCTTTCAGCGCATTTTCCGCAATCAGGAACACCGTCGAGCCAACACGGGTACTGAGCGGCGAGCGCGAATGGAGAGGTTCAGGAGAGTCGCTTCAACCGGCCTCGTCCGGTTCCGATCAGCGCCTGCTCCAGTCGCGGCAGCACGTCATCGGATGGATTCTCCACACCGACCAGGATCTCACCGTCGCTCACTTCGGGATCGTACAGACGCGGCCCGCGGTTTGGTAGCTTGGCGGTGATGAAGAGGGTGATCACCGTCGCGAGAATCGCTCCGAGCATGGTGA
>DASPWV010000265.1:0-6921 GCA_035637635.1 Vicinamibacterales bacterium
GCAGCTGACTACGGCCGGATTTCACATTCGCCGTAGTACTGCTCCGGCCGTGACGTGAAGCCAGGGAGTGATACCGCCGTGTATTCGTGCCGCGAATGCACGGCCAGCCGTTTCCCGGGCGTCGATTCCTTGCCGAAGACCGTCGTGAGATACAGCGCTCCCGACGTCGACACCTGCATGAAGTGCAGGGTTCCGGCGGACCAGCGCACCACGATGGGAAGCGAGCCGTACGGCCCGACGGAGTGCGCGCTGCCCTCTTGCGTGTCGATGGAGTCGAAGGCAACCGAGAGCTTCGCGGGCTTCACCTCCGCGTGAGGTTCTGTGTTCTGCCATGTGCCCGTCGCGTACAGCGAAAAGGCGCACGTCACGCTCTTCACGGTTTCGAGCGGATCCTGCGCCGGCTGCATTGGCGACGCGTGTATCCACGCCGGCACCAGCAGAGGAACGGCCAGCACGCCGTACAGCCATTTCATGGACATGGGTTCCTGGTTCTTCTTCGCCGATCGAGATCGGCGCGATTCATTCGGTGTCGCTGATGACTCTCAACAGGACATGCCGGCGATTCGTGGTGTGCGGCCGGACCTGGGTGGCCCATCGGCCTTCCTCTACGGCTCTCGCCCAGTCCGCGCTCGTGAGGACCTCGGGACTTTCAATCTCATAGACCGCCGAATACATCGGCTCGTTGGCGGCAACTATTTTCTTCGCTTGCCCGCCGATGTTGATGACCAGCTCTTCTCGCTTGTAGCGGGCGACGCGGAGGACGCCCGGCACCTTGAGCAGACTCGGGATGTGCTCGGTGTCGTACACCTCGTTGAAAAGCGACTCGTGCTCCGAGTCGATGTCCATGCTGGCGATCATCAGATACTTCGCTCTTCCTGGCATCAGTGTCCCGACTCCTTTGCTGGCTTCATCGAATCGGCACGCGACGAGCGCTACTTTCGCGCCGTGGCTGCCTTGATTTCTTTCACGGCGGAATCAATCTGAAGCTCGAGTCCCTTCTTGCCGTACTCCACCGAGGCGCGGGCAGGATTGCCGCTCACGCCGCTATCCGAAGACCCGCCGCGCGGCGCCAGCTTGTCCCAGCGAATCAGCTGACCCTTTTTGAACGCGGCGGCCTCAACCGCCATGAGCGTCGACGTGTCCTTGATGCCCGCGTGCGAGCCAACGTCTTCGTCCTTCTCGCCCTGTTGGCGGACCCACGCGTCAAAAGGCCCGAGCGGCTTCTGGCCGCTTGAAATCGCCGTGTAGTACGTGCCGATGAAGTGCGCGCGTGCGTTGCTGCCTGCCCATTCTTTATTGAGCTGCTCGGCGGCAGCTCGCATGCCCTCCTGATTGCCGCCGCTGTTCCCGATGAACACCACGTCGGTGAATCCCTCCACCTTGAAGCTGCGGCCCGCCCACACGAGCACCTGGATATACGGCTCGTTCGGCAGCGTGATCGATCCCGGAAAACGCAAATGGCCGGACGGCGGATCGACGTTGCCCTCGGGAACGTAGGCGAGCGTCGGTGCAACGAACGCGTTTCCCAGACGCTTCGCAATTTCGCCGGCATTGTAATGGACGACATAGTTTTCTTTGCCGATCACGGCGTGAGGACCATTCTGCTCGGTCCCGCCGGTCGGCACGATCACCGTCGTTTTCCCTGCCTTCATCGCGTCACGCACTTCGGTCCAGGTCAGCTCCTCGAGGTAAACGCTGTTCTGTGCCAACGCGACATCGGCGGACGCAAACACGACGCCGACTACCGCCCAGGCCATGAGGTTTCGAGACATTGCGGTTCCTCCAGCAATTAAGGAAGGGATGAATCTTCAAATTCGCGAGGCGAGTGGCGGCCGTTTCCGTCGGGACCGCCCGCAAGCAAACCTGCGGGCGATCGCAACGGCAATTGTGCGAGAGATCACCAGTCGAACCGGGCCCCCAGCTTGACGATGCGCGGCGTCAGAATGACCGTGGGCCGTCCGAAGTACGTCGTGTTGGTGAGATTCGCGGCGTCGAGCGCCGCCTGATTCGCGTAGGTCTGCGTCAGCGTCCCGTACGTGATGCCCGCGTTCGAATTCAGCAGGTTGTGGAGCTCGATGAACGCGCCCAGCCGGCTGCGTCGAATCTTGAACGGTCGATCGATCTTGAGCGCGAGCAGTTGCTGCGTATCCTGACGATACGTGCCCCGCTCTTCCGCCCTCACCGTGATGGAGCCCTGCGTGAGGCTGCGCCGATACGTGCGATCGAGCGGCACACCGGAAAGCGCCTGATAATTTGCGCCGACGTTCAGGCCGAGGGGAGCAACCCAGTTGAACAAGAGCTTGAACGCGTGCGGCAGGTCCGTGCTGCTCTTTCCGTACTTGTTCGAATCGAGGCTCGCATTGGGATCGTTGGGATCCGCCATGCTTTTGCGATTGCCCGACAGAATGACGCCATCGTCCACCGAATAAACGTACGAGCCAATCAGCTGCCAGTTGTCGCTCATCCGCTTGGTGACTGTCAGCTCCAGGGCTTTAAAGGTCTTCATTCCCGGGACCGTCAGGCGGCGGAACGCATCACGCCCTCTGTACTCCGGCGTCACGTTGAACATCGTGATCGTCCGATCGTCGGCGGTGTTCAGGATGTTGTCGGGCCCGGCGTCGGGGTACACCGCTGACGTATAGCCGGAAAGCGGTATGCCGACGTTGACGTCGGCCCAGTTGTCGGTGAACCAGCGCTGCACCCAGGAGAGCGAGACGCCCATGTTGCTCCTCAGCTCGCGCTGGTAGTCGAGCGTAATCTCATCGACTTTGGGCTGCTTGAAATCGGGATCGATGCTGTTGGACCTGGCGACGAACACGCTGAGCGGCGCAGGATTGTATTCGTTTGCGTCCACGACGCCGTTGCCGTTCAGGTCGCCGAACCATCGGTAGGTCGCGATGTTGTTGAACGTGTTCGGGTTGATGAGCGAGAAATCACCCGACGTCAGAATGTCTTTGTACCGGCCATAGGAGGCTTTCGCGACATTGTGTCCGTCTTCGGTGAGTTTCACAGCGACGCCTGCGCGCGGTGAAAGGGCCTTCCATCTGAATGGCGTGTCGAGCCTCGGATAGACCGTTCTCGGTACCCACCCGACAGAAGGCGCGCCTCCAGTGCCGCCGCCTCCGCCGGTCTGTTCGGGCAACCAGCCGTGTGCGTAGCTGTATCGCAGGCCGACGTTGAGACTGGCGCGCGAGTACGTCACACGATCCTGAATGAAGCCGGCGATGTTGACCGCGGCGTACTCCGCCTTCACGGGGCTGTTATACGCGAAGATCTCGGTCGGCGTGCCGTTCGTATACCGATACTCGACGTCCGCGTACGGCAGGTCCTCGCGGCTCGCGAATCCGTAGTCGTGCTGAAAGCCAAATTTGATCTGGTGGTTGGCCCCCAACCAGCTGTCCTGATACTTCGTCACTGCGACGTTGTTGGTAAACGTGTTCGGAATCTCGTACGCCGCGCCTCCGGAATGCTCGCCGGAGCGGACGCCGGTAGCGAGGTCCACGGTCGGCGCTTTCGGATTCGCCTCGAACTCCCGCGCGGGGTTTCGCTGAATACTGAGGTAGTAGTGACCCGAGACGACCTCGAGGAACGTCGACTGCCCGAGCACGGAGGTCCAATCGACGTTGTGGACGTAGATCGGCTGGTAGTAGTAATGCGTGGATTCCGGTGGCGTCGTGAACGACGCATCGCGATACGGCTCGGATTTGCCGCTATATGTGGACATGCCCGACAGCTTGTTGCTCTTGTTCACCTGAACTGTGGGCCGCGCGATGAAGTTGGTCAGCCGCGCCTGATGATCCAGCGGGAATCCAACGATGCGATCGTAGAAGTTGAAGTCGCGCCACGATGCGTACCACCACACTTTGTCAGGCTTCACGTGGCCGCCGCCGTCGATGTTGTAGTCGTAGAGGCTGATCGGAATCGGCGGCACGGTGACACCCAGCTTCTGCAGCCGTGTGCTGCCGCTCACGTTGTTCGATGCGAACGTCCGGCCCGTGCCCGTGATGTACGCGCTGGCTTTGAAGTCGTTGCCGCCAGATTTCGGAATGATGTTGATCATCGCGCCGGCCGGTCCGACCTCCGCGCCCATGCCGGCCGTTTCGACGGAGACTTCTTCCATCATGTTGAAGTCGGTGTAGTAGTACGACCCGTTCTGCGTCACGCCTTCGGCGCGCGTGCCGCCGAGCGTAATTTGATAGGCGCTTTGTCCATGCGCAATCACACTCGGCGGTTGAAACGAGTTCAATCCGCCGATATCGGGACGGCCCATCACGACACCCGGCAGCTGCGAGACCGCGCCAAACAGGCTGCGAGTGGTGGGCGTCGCCGCCAGCAGATCGGAGTCGAGACGCGACCCCATCTTCGTATTGGCCACATCGACGACAGGTGAGTCACCCGTGACCGTCACGGTCTCCTCGACTGTCGCCACGTCGAGCGTGGCATCCTGTGTGACCGTCGCTCTCGCGGACACAATCAATCCTTCACGCACGAACATGCGGAAGCCCTGGAGCTCGAATTTGATCGAGTAGGTGCCGGAGGGCAGAAATGGAAAGTGGTAGAGGCCGCGTTCGCTCGTGGTCGTGACCTTCGACCCCATCAGCGTCGAGCCTGCGAGCGTCACGGTCACGCCCGGCAACACGCCTCCCTGACCGTCGACCACCTTGCCGGTAATCTCGCCGTAAATCTGCCCCGTTTGGGCAGCGGCGGACGCGCCGAAGCCGAGCATCAGGACGAACGCGATGCCCAAGCCCCACCGCAGGGTTTTCTCATGGTGCCGCATACTTGCTCCCTTCGTACAAACGTGCCCCGGGCACAAAACTATCGTCTCGATATCGGTACCGGTATATCGCTGGCTGGAGAGCCCTAGACCACGAAACTCTAGCATTGCGTTTCAAAGCCGGAGGCCGCCAATTGGAAGAAATTGTCGCAGTCGCGTGCGCCGTCACTCCCTCCGTGGCGCGACGCCATTGGGTCTATTCGCGCAGCGGCCGCCTGGCCGTTTCGCGGGCCGCTGCCAGCGCGAGAAGCGTCACGGACAAAGCGGCCGCCACATAAATCGAGATGGCCAGTGAGGTGCTGTAGGCTCGCAGCAGACTCGTCATGATGAGCGGCGCAAAGCCCGCCCCGAGAATCCCCGCGAGCGTGTAGGCGAGCGACGACCCGGCATACCGGACACGCGTCGGAAACTGCTCGATGACGAACGCCGCCTGCGGGCCGAACATGGCCCCGTGGAGAATGACGCCGACGACGACCGCCAGACCGATCATCACCGGGCTTTTGGTGTGCACCAGGGAGAAAAACATGAAAGCCCACCCAATGCCAAGGACCGCGCCAGCCGCGTACACCGGACGGCGGCCAATCCGATCGGAGAGCATCCCGAATACCAGAATCATCAGCGCGTTCACGGGGGTCGCAATGATGATGACGGTCAAGGGCAGCGACCGTGGCAGCTTCAAGATGGTGGTGATGTAGGTGAGCGAGAAAACGAGGACGAGCGAATACAGCACGTCGGAACCGATTCGCACACCCCCGGCGACGAGCAACTGTCGCCAATGCAGTCGCAGAACGTCGGCAATGGGGGCTTTGGCTTTGGCGCCGGCCCGCTCGAGCTCCTCGAACAGCGGCGTTTCGCCGACGCCGCGGCGTATCCAGATGCCAAACACCACCAGCACAATGCTGGCAAGAAACGGCACGCGCCATCCCCACGCGAGAAAGTCGTCGGACGACAGGAGATACGTCATCAAGGCGATGGCGCCGGTGGCCAGGAGCGTGCCGCACGCGGGGCCGACCTGCGTGAAAGACCCGTTTCGGCCGCGCTTGTCGGGCGGGCCATGTTCCACCGAGATCAGCACCGCGCCCGCCCACTCACCGCCGAGCGCAACTCCCTGGACGAAACGCAGCGTCACGAGCAGAAACGGGCCCAGCACACCGGCGGAGGAATATGGCGGCAGCACGCCAATGAGCGCGCTCGTCACGCCCATCACGATCACCGTCGTCACCAGCACAAACCGCCGCCCCAGCTTGTCGCCGAGATGACCGAAGAGAAAGCCGCCTATCGGCCGCGACACGTAGCCCACGGCGTAGGTCGAAAACGCCAGCATGGTGCCCGTCAGCGGATCGAATGACGGAAAAAACAGTTGGTTGAAGACGAGCGCGGCGAGCGTGTTGTAAACGGTGAAGTCGTACCACTCGAGCGTCGTGCCAATGGAGCTGGCGGTGGCGAGCTTCCGAGTGGTCAGCGTGCCAGCCGGCGCGGCGGGGCCGAGGGCGTTGGCACTCACTCCGTCCGGAGCGCGCGACTCGAGAGTTGAAGCGAGATCGCTCATCGTGTGCTCACTCGAACCATCGCATTACTTCAGGCCTGCGCCACCGGCTTGGGCGCACTGTCCATCCTGTGGAGCGGTGCCGCCCGGACACGCCCGCCGCAAGAGTATCCTGAAATGCTTCCGACATCGTCCGTTGTGTACAATCCTCAGAGGAGTAACGAGCGATGCCGGTGTACGAATTCAAATGTCACTCGTGCGGGGGTGAGTTCGAAGCGCTGGTACGATCGCACGACACGGCTGTTGTCTGCACTTCGTGCCTGAGTCGAGATATCGAGCGACAAGTCTCGGCGTTTGCGGTGAGCTCGGACGGCACTCGGCAGCGCAACATCACGCAGGCGCGCAAAGACGGACGCAAAACCGCGCTCGACAAGGCAAAGGCCGATGAGGAGTGGCTCCACCATCACGATCACTGACCACCCTGTCGGTCAGTGACCTCCGTCCCCGCTAGCGACCTCCGTCCCCCTAAAGGGACCTCCGTCCCCCCTTGCTGCTTACCGCGCGAGACCGTTCTTTCGCAGCTCTGATCTGTCGCTACTCGTGCATGCCTCCTCGAGCAGCTTTTGAAAATCTCGCCTCGGGTCGTTGCCGCCTGTCG
>DASPWV010000266.1:0-1540 GCA_035637635.1 Vicinamibacterales bacterium
CGATCCGCGATCCACGCCTGTTCGCAAAGCAGATCGCGACCATCGACACCCTGACTGGCAACCGCCTGACAGTCGCACCCGGAATTGGCGGCTCGCGTGAAGACTTCGACCCCGCGGGCGTTCGATTCGAAAAACGAGGCCGGCTCCTCGACGAACACCTGGCCGTCCTCGACGCGATCACACACCACGAGCACCCGGTGAGCTTCACCGGTGAGCACGTGACCTTCGCAAACGCGACATTTTATCCGCGACCAACCAACGTCCGGCTGTGGATCACCGGTGACAGCGAACCCGCGCTCCGTCGGGTTGTGCGCTGGGCCAGCGGTTGGTTCAGCTCCGGATGGACGTCAACAGAACAGTATCGCCAGCTAGGCCAACGTCTCGACGACCTGGCGACGGAGGCTGGCCGCGATCCACGCTCGATCGCACGCGCCACTGATCCATTCTGTTGCATTGCATCCGCGCGTGACGAGGCGTTTGAAATAGCGACGCCGTCGCTCGTCGAACGCTACGGCTCGCTCGAACGCGCGCTCGTGCTGTCAGCAGTCGGCTCGGCCGCCGACGTGCGCGGGCAACTGCGCCGATTGATTGAGTCAGGACTCGGCTATTTCGAACTGCGCTTCATCTGTCACACGATGGACTCGTATCTTGAAATGATTCAGCGCGTTGCAGACGATGTCGTGCCGTTGCTGCGGAGCTGACGCAATCCTTCACGACCCATTGACTGGTGGTGGCAGAGGAACCGTTACGACGCTTGAATGATCTTCATCTGCGCGTCCGTGTGCGTGGCCGGCGGCCCGTGCAAGGCCAGCGACGCGCCCAACATAAGCGACGCTATTGCGAGCCAGACTCGTGCCACGCGCAGACTCACTTGTGAATGCGACATCGATCAACCTCCATCTGCAAGACGCGGCCCTCACGTGCGACGAGTGAGGGCCGATATCCCGTTCGGGTTCCCTCGTATTTCGCGGACCACGGCGCGAACACCGAACACGAACCGTCTCCGAGCTGTGAACGGGGCGGCTCTACGCTACGGGATCGAGCCCAAGCGCCAGTCGCCCTGTAAAGCGATGCTGCCGCTTTGCTTGGAGCGGATGAAACTGAGCAGCGTGAATGTCGCGCAGCAACCGCTCGAGCCCCATGCTCCGGAACAGCCCCCCACCGCCCACGGTCTCGAGCGCCTTTTCGACGGCGAGCCGTAGGGACTCTGCCGCGATGGTCTTCCGAACAAAGATGGCGTTCGCCGTAGCCACTTCGGGCGCGAAGGTGTAGTCGGCGCAGAGTTCAACCATTTCCCGTACCGCCATCTGACCGGTAACGAGCGCATTGTCCATTTCGCCTACCAGGGACCAGACGTCGGGGTCATCTCGCTTCTTCGCAACCTGGCCCAGCGTCAGGTCGCGCGCTGCCTCCGCCACCCCCAGGTAAACCGATAGGACGATCGGCAGGGCGACCGCCGCGATGACGTTGAAGAACGGGTGCCATACACCTCTGGGTCGACGTAGTTGCACCGCCGCGTCCGGCACGAACGCGCCATCCA
>DASPWV010000267.1:0-4651 GCA_035637635.1 Vicinamibacterales bacterium
TCGCACCCACTGCTGTTAGAGAAGGAACGGTGACGCGCATACCCTCGAGCGCTTCGAGCCGCGCGAGAGCGTCAGGACCAGTCGTCATTGACGCCGTGATCTCGGTCGGTGTGGGCAAGCTCTGACCTGAAGCGAGACGCGCCACGGTCAGCAGCCCGGCAATCTCCGTTAACGGTTGCTGGAACGGATCGGCGGCCGGAACGAACTCGGACACCACGCCGGTGACGCACACCAGATTGCCAACGCCAGCCGAGGCCGGCGGCACCGAGTTCGTGAACACGAACACACCGTCCGAAGTGGTCGAATCCCCATCGCCCACCGCCATCTGAATGTAGAAGCCATTCGACCGCCGCGCGTAGACGACGCCTTCAGTCGTGACCTGTGATCCAGCCAGCGGGGAGATCGCGCCGTTGCCTTGGATCGTTGCAATGGGCAGCACAGGATCGCATGAGGGCGGCGGACTGACCGTCAGCGCGATGCTGGTCGTGCCGATGCGACCCTGAGTGTCGGTAATGGTGACCGGCAGCGACTTCGCGCCGAGCGCTGTGCCCGGAGCAACCGTCACGGCCACGCTGAACACGTTGTTTCCGCCCGTCACATCGCCATTTGTTCCATCGTCATAGAACGCCTGCGTGGACGAGCCGCCGATTGCTGTCAGGTCGGCGACCACAGACGCAATTGGACTGGCGCCGGGAGTGGCTGTGACGGTGAGCAGGACGCTATCGCCGGCGAACAGATCGTTTGGTGTGGCCGCACCAACGCCTGAGGGAGTGAGCGGGTTCGGTGTCAGCGAGAAATCGTCAACTGCGAGACCGTCATCGGCGCCAGATGCGTTGAAGTCCATCCAACGAATCCAAAACGCGGCGCCGGCCGGAATGGACAGGCCCGAGATTGTCTGGCTGATGACCGTACGATTGGCCGCGGTGTTGCCGTTGAGTGCGCCAATCGCGCCTGTCGTGACGGGGCTCGCGAAGTCGAGCGCATCGACGTCGCTCCATGTTCCCGTCGTGAGTGACGTGGCGTTCAAGCTGTATTGGAAATCGAGACGGTCGGCCCGACCTGTGGTGCCGAGGCGCCACTGCTCGCCGGTGTACGCGACCTCGAGTCTCGTGATGGTGACGCCGGTATTGTTGATGAACCAGGCGCCGGTCGTCGGCGTCAGAGATCCGCTCAGAAGTCCGCCAAAAGCGCGCTCGTTACTGCCGGAGGCGCCGAAGCTGTAGGTATCCCCGGCATTGCTGCTGCCCGTGCCCGCTGTGTAGAGCGTGTTCGCGTTCGTGCCGCTTTCGAAAAAGGTCCACCCTGCTGGGACTGCGCTGCTGGTCCCACTGGTTGCCAATGTGTTGAAGTTCTGCGTGTAAGGCGTGCCGGCCGTCGTCAACGCGACGGGCTGCGCCCACGCGGAATTTGCCATCAGGGCGCCGAGGGCGGCTAGCACGCCCGCCAGCGCGCGTCTCATGCGCGGCGTGCGCGCAGCGGGTTCAGTCTGCGTTGATCTCATATGTATGAACTCCAACGGCGGCGAAAAAAGGTGACGTGCCGCGTTCTTTTAACACGCAACGATAACAACTTCGTGACGCGGACGGAAATCGCGCCGCAGTGGCATCGAGCGGCGGCTCGACATCGATACCGTTGATCTATACGGCTTGCCGGAGGTAATGGGGCTGGGCGCCGCCGGGCGCACTACTTGCGACCGTCGGGAGCGTGCGTAGTGGCGGGGCTTTAGCCCCGCCGAGTCGTATCGTCAACGCGCTTCGAGAACGGATACCATCACCTTCACCAACTGCTCTGGATCGACGGGTTTGACGATGTAGCGGACGAATCCCGCGGCAATGGCCCTTTCACGATCCGACGCTCGTGCGTACGCAGTGAGCGCAACAGCCGGCAGAGGGCGAGCCGCGAATGCTTCCATCGCTCGGATCCGTTCCAGGAGCGCATAACCATCTTCGTTTGGAAGACCGAGATCAGCCAACAACACATCGGGCGTGGCGGTCGCAATGCACTCGAGAGCTTCTGCGGTGGACGACGCAGTCATCACGTCTGCGCCGGCTGCTCCCAGCACGCTCGCGACCAGCTCCCGCGCATCGTCATGATCTTCTACGACGAGTACCTTGCATCCGTGCAGCGACGGTTTCACATCGACGGCTAGATCGGGTGCAATTGCCGAGCTGCCGGTTGTCGTAGCCGCAGTCGAACGATTGATGGGCAAGCGAATGGTGAATGTCGCGCCGTGCGCATCGCCCGCGCTGTCGGCTTCGACGGTCCCTCCATGCAGCTCGACAACCTGGCGAACGATGGCGAGGCCGAGACCGAGCCCTCCATGCGTGCGGCTCGTCGATGAATCCGCCTGCCGAAACCGGTCGAACACGAATGGCAACACGTCTCGACGAATGCCGACGCCGGTATCGGCAATCTGAATTTCCGCCCAGTCGTTCACTCGTCGCAGCGTGACCGTGACCAGGCCGTCCGTCCCAGTGAACTTGACGGCGTTGGATAACACATTCCAGAACACCTGATGCAGCCGGTGCGAGTCGGCTTGGATCGGCGGGACGTCCTCTGCGAGATGTGTCTCGACGCGCACGCGTTTGGCCTGCAACCCGGGACGCACGGCGTCGAGCGTCGCGCCGAGCACCGCACGAACGTCGAGTGGTTCCACCGCCAGCGTCATCTTGCCCGTGATGATGCGCGAGACATCGAGGACGTCGTTGATCAGCCGAATCTGCGCTTCGGCGTTCCGCTCGATCACGGCGACGGCATGCGCGGACTTCTCGTCGAGCTCACGCATGCGGAGGATCCGCGCCCATCCGTAGACGGCGTTGAGCGGCGTGCGCAGCTCGTGCGACAGCGTGCTGAGGAATTCGTCTTTGAGGCGATTCGCCTCCTGTGCCTCGCGGTAAAGCTCGATGCGGTCGAGCGCGAGGCGGCTTCGACGCGCGAGGTCCTCGACGACGATTCGGCCCGAGTCGGCGAACCGGCCGGCGGCGGCCGCCCCCAAGGAGAGCGCCGCTCTCAGCTGCCCGTGGGCCACCAACGGCAAGACCGCGAGGCTGCCTATCCCGACCTGCTGCAGCAGGGGCACCGTCTCGCTTATCCCGACAAATCCGGCCGCGAGATCGTCGGTGGTGTCGGTGACGATCGTCAGGCGGGCCGTCGCGATGACCTGAGCGACAACACAATCGAACGGCAAAGAGCCGGACGCCGCGGCGGCAAGACTGGTGAGGATCGGCATGCGGCCTGGGTCGAGATGGTTGCCGGGCTCGGAACGAATCCTGCCGTCCTCCGCCAGGACGTGGATCATCGTCCAGTCCGCTGCAAACGGCACGGGCAAGAACCGCATGACGTCGAGCAGCTGCTCGAATCTCACGACGGGTGCGAGGCCCTCCGATACCGCCGCGAGAAACGCCAGCACATCGCGTTGTTCGATGAGCGCGCGCTCGCGAGACGCTTCGGCGCGTTGCCGCTCGGCGATTTCAAGATGCAGGCGTTCGTTGGCCTGCTCGAGTGCGACGGTACGCTCTCGCACTCGCCGTTCGAGGTCATCATGCGCACTGCGCAGCGCATGCTCCTTTTCGCGGAGCTTGCGCTCGGCGACGATCCGCTCGGTGATGTCGATGGCGTGGCCGAGGACATACGGATGCCGTCCGGGTTCTTCGAAGAGCACGTTGCGGTACATCCAGACGCGCTCGCCGGCGTCGCGGGACATCACGCGCATCAGGCCGGCGTCCTGTCCGTTGTCGCGCATGCGTTGCAGGTAGGCCTCGAAGAGGTGACGCGTGTCGGGCGCAAGAAAATCGGCCAGGTTCCGGCCGACGCCGTGCTCAGGCTCGTAGCCGAGAGAGCGCGCGGCCGCGGGATTGATCGACTCCAGACGACCGGCTAAATCGTGCGTGCAGATGAGACCAAGACTATGCTCGACGAGGTCGCGGTACCGCTTCTCGCTCGTCGCGAACGCGTCCTTCGCCTGCTGCCAAGCCGCGATGATCTCATCGAGCGAGTCGTGCCGGGCACGATCCGCAGTCCGCGACGTGCGCGCGTCAGCTTGACGCAGTGGTTCGTCAGACATGTCACTCTGGGCGAGTCGCCCTGGGAGCTTCAGAAGCAACGGATCGCGACGCGTGAATCAAGAGAGCGGATACGAACTAAAATCGGCGCGCGGGCTGCCCGTGAAACGCAGTTTGGGCACCACCCTAAAGATGATATACGCGCCTGAACTCACGAAAGGTCGTTTAATGAAATCGTTGTGCATCAAACTTCTCTCGTTTGTATTCGTCCTTATCCTGCTACCTACCCTCGCTGAAGCGGCCGCGGATCCGTTTTTTGCCACGCCCCTGCAGGTGGCCGACTTTACACCTTCGGGAACGAACACGCGGCCGTTCGGCATCGCCGCGGGCGATTTCGACGGCGACGGCATCATCGATCTCGTCGTGGGACGCGTCAGCGGCAATGTCTCATTCCTCAAGGGACACGGCGACGGAACGTTCGACGCGCCTGTCACGTTTGCGTGGAAGCAAACGACCTTCAACGCATGGGCGTTTGCGGCCCTTGACGTCAACAACGACGGCTGGCTCGATGTCGTCTGGGGAGCGAATGCAACGACCACCGGTTGCACGGTATCGCCGCCGCCAGTCCCCTGCACGACAATCGTCACGGT
>DASPWV010000268.1:0-1706 GCA_035637635.1 Vicinamibacterales bacterium
CCCACAGGACGTCGAACTTGCCGCGCGTGGCCGGGTCCTGGTTGTAAACGGTCAGCGCGCGGCCGCTGACGCGTTCGGTCACCTGCAGTGGGATGTAACTCTCCGCGGGAACCGCCACATTCCTCGCGCCGAGGTTGTCCGTAATCGTTCGATGGGTATAGCCAACAGACAAGACGATGCTGCCGAACACCTGCCGCTCGAACTCGACGGTGTACTCGTCGGAACGCGCGCGCTTCACGTCGGCGCCGTAGCGATTCGTCGTGCCGAGATTGAATCCCGTGCCGGGCCCGAGCTCATCGAGCTGCGGAATCAAGTCGTTGTTGCGGTCGGTCCACGGGCGCGTCTCGCTTTGCAGCGTCACCGGATTCAAACGATCGATGAAGCCTCCGCCGATCGACAGGTGATAGCGATTCGCCGTGAACTTCACCGCCGTCTTGCCGTCGCCGAACACATCGTAGACGAATCCGAAGCGCGGGGCGAGATCGAGATAGTCCGGGAATCCGCTCACCTCGTTGAAGCATTGCCCGCGAATGAAGATGGTTTCGGGCTGACAGACCGGCGGAATCCAGCCGAAGCTCTTTTGCAGCCGCAGACCCAGGTTCACCGTCGCCTTCGTCGTGGGTGTCCACTTGTCCTGAACGAACACCGCGTTGTCATGAAAGAACGCCACGGTTTCGTACGGCGTGTTGTACACGAGAACCGAGTCGGGAGCGTCGTTGCGGTATCGCGCCAGCAGACCGGATGGATAATGCGACGTGGAGTACGCCGACCGTCGTGACATGCCGCGGACGAACTGGTAACCCGCCTTCAGCTCGTGTTTGCCCGCAAAGTAGTTGGCACTGCCGTTGAACACCGCTTTGTACTGCGGGTTCAGCGAGTAGTTCGGGGCAGCCACTGATGAAACCAACGTGACCAGATCGACTCGAGGAATGTCGCCCGGCCGGACTTCCTTCTGCTGCCTGGACGGCGTGACGCCTTTTTGAAGGCTGCTCGACACATCCAACACCGTGTTTTTCGAGAGGACCGAGGTCCACTTCGCCTGATAGATGTTCGTGGGCTGATCCTGAAGCGTCGACGCACGATCCTCGACGAAAGTGCCGCCTCTGCGGTGATAGCGGTATTTCAGATTTCGATTGAACGTAAAGTGGACCTGGTTGGCCTGGCTTGCCTGCCACGAGATTTTTGTCGAACCGTTTTTGATCTTGTTGTCGTCCACCGCCTGGCTGCCATCGGGATTATAGCTGCCAATCTGGAGTTGATTGAGCGCCTGCAGTCGTGCAGTGCTCGCAAACCACAGCCTGTTTCGCACGATCGGACCCGACAGACTCGCGGACGTGTCGTACATGTCGAGAATCTTGTTGCCGGGTTGGATGTCCGGATTTGCGGCGAGCACCTTCGCCGGGACGCTCGCGAGAAGGTCGCGACGCAGATCGGCTGTGACGTTGCTCGACTGCAGTTGCTCGTTCGACCCGGACAGCATCAGCGTGCCGCGAAACTGGTTGGTGCCGGTCTTGGTGACCATGTTCATCACGACACCGCCCTGCGAGTTCTCGGCGGAAGCGCCCCCAGTCTGATAATTGACCTCTTCGAACATCGTCGAGTCGTAGTAGGTCAGGATTCCGGCGCCGACGAAGTTCGCAGACGACACGTCCATGCCGTCGATCAGGTACTTGTTCTCGGCGTCGACGCTGCCGTGCGCATGCGGG
>DASPWV010000269.1:0-7260 GCA_035637635.1 Vicinamibacterales bacterium
AAGACGACCCGCAGGAAAGAGATAAAGGCGTCATTCGGTGGCGGAATCGGCCGTCGTTCCAGTTCGGCGACGTGCGGCTCGATTTGCGGCTCAAGCTGCAGTGGGACTGGCGGCATTTCGATCCTGATATCGGCGAAGACACGTACGACTTCCGAACACATCGCGGCGGACTGAACGGCGAGATCGGCAATCACGTCGAATTTCAGATAGAGCGCGATTTGAACCGCGAAGGCCGCTGGCGCGACGTGTTCGTCAACTGGCGGACGTTCAGGCAGGCGGAGGTCATGGCGGGCCGCTTCAAGGTCCCATTTGGGCGCGAGGAACTGACCGGCAGCACGGATCTGGACTTCGCCTACCGCTCCCTCGTGTCCACCACGATCCCGCCGGCGCGCGATAAAGGGCTGATGGTGCATGGCCGCTTTCTGCGGCGCGGGCTCACGTACGAAATCGGCGGGTTCAAAGGGGACGGCGACAACGGCCGCCTCGAAGAAGCGCAGTTCGCCCGCGACAATCGCGTGCCCCCCGGCCTCGGCCATTCCATTGCGGCACGCGTCACCGCTCTGCCGCTTCGGCCATTATCGAAAGCCCTCGACACGCTGCGCCTGGGCGCCGCGTACGGAGGCGTCGACGTGCCCGAAGGCTTGAACAGCCTTCGCGGCGAAAGCGTGTACGGGACACAGGACTTCTTCGAACCGGTGTACGTGAAAGGCCGACGTCATCGCTATGGCGCCGAATTCTCGTACACGCCAGGGCCGGTGGGTCTGACCGCGGAGTGGATGCAGGCGCGCGAGCAGCGCAAGGAACAAGGCCTTGCCGACATCGACTTGTCCGATCTCGTGACGACCGGTTGGTATGCCAGCGCGACGTGGCTCATTACCGGCGAGAAGAAAGAAGACTTTGACCATCCGCGGCATCCGCTGTTCACCGAGGGCATCGGCGCAATCGAGATAGGTGCTCGCTACGACACGCTGGGATTCGAAAGCGCCGAGAAGATTGGACCGGCGTTTTCCAATCCGCGCGCGGAAAATATTCTTCAAAACAGCGATTCAGTTTGGACGCTCGGGATCAACTGGTATCCGGTTCGTTGGGTGCGTTTGCTCATCAACGCCATTCATGAGAGCTTTGAAGATCCCCGCCGGACGCCGGAGCGGGGGATCACCGATTTCTGGTCGGGTGTGTTTCGGCTTCAGGTCGTATTCTGAGTTGGCAGTTCCAAGGCGAGGTGTGAAATGCGTGCGTTAGGTCAAGGGGTTCTCATCGCCGTCGTCGTGGTCGTGGCGCCGAGCGTCGTCTGGGCGCAGCCGGATCCCGAATTGTTCAGGGACGATATCGTCCAGCGGCTCGAGTTGCGCATGAATTCCGCCGATCTGGAAAGGCTGCAGCAGAACTTTCGATCGAACGACTACTATCCCGTCGATGTGGTCTGGAATGGCCAGACGGTTCGGAACTGCGGGGTCCGATCGCGGGGCAATGGTTCGCGGAACTTTGTCAAACCTGGCTTTCGCGTCGACGGCGATCGATACACGACGGCCCAGAAGGTTTTTGGCGCGAAGTCATTCGTTCTCGACAACCTCGTACAGGACCCGTCGGGCGTTCACGAAACGGTCGCGATGAAATTCTTCGCGAAGATGGACATTCCGGCTCCTCGCGAGGCATTCGTGCGGCTCTATCTCAACGGCCGCTTCTTCGGGCTGTACGCGATCGTCGAATCGATCGACAAGGACTTTCTCGCGCGGATCTTCGGAAAGATCGGTGAGGACACGCAGAACGACGGCCATCTCTACGAGTACAACTTCATCGACCACTGGACCTTTAGCTACTTCGGTTCGGACCTCAAGCCCTACAAGGACCGGTTCAGTGCGAAGACGCACGAGAGCTCGACCGATGAACAGTTGTACCGCCGCATCGAAGAAATCGTACGGCTTGCCAACGACCTGTCCTCGGATCGGTACATGGAGCAGTTGAACCCAAAGCTCGATCTCAAGCAGTTCATACGGTATGGCGCCATCCAGAACTTCCTGGGGGAGAACGACGGCTTCCTGGGGTACGACGGGATGAACAACTTTTACTTCTATCGCAAAGAGAACTCGGACCAGCACGTGTTCATCGCGTGGGACGAGGACAACGCGTTCTGGGGTCCGGAGTTTCCACTCACGGTTCGTCACGACGAGAACGTGCTGTTCCGCAAGTGCATGGAAGTGGGCGAGCTGCGGGACTTGTACTATCAAACCCTGCACGAGGCCGCCCGGGTCGCCGGCACACCCGATCAGGAAGGCGATATTGGCTGGCTCGAAAAAGAGGTGCGCCGCCAGCTCGATTTGGTGGACAGTCCGATGGGTGAGGATACGAACAAGCCGTACTCGATGGACGACCACAACCGCGAGCGGACGGCGATGATCATCTTCTCGGAGCGGCGCGGGGGCTTCGTCGAGAGCAACCTGCCGCAGTGAGAGCGGCCACCCAATCACGGAACCACTGAAAGGAAGCCACGGAGGCACAGAATCACGGAAAAACCATTTTGGTTCCGTGTTTCAGTGTTTCCGTGGCGCCTCTCTTCCGTGCTTCTGTGCTTCCGGTGGCCTGTCACGACACGAGCAGCCAGGCGGGATCCTCGATGAACTCTTTGATCTTCACCAGGAACTGCACGGCTTCTCGCCCATCGACAATGCGGTGGTCGTAGCTGAGCGCCAGGTACATCATCGGTCTGATGACCACCTGGCCGTTGAGCGCCACGGCGCGGTCTCCAATCTTGTGCAAGCCGAGAATCCCTACTTGCGGCGGGTTGAGAATCGGCGTGCTCATGAGCGAGCCGAAGACGCCGCCGTTCGTGATGGTAAACGTCCCGCCTTTCAGATCCTCCAGCGTTAGCGTTCCCTCACCCGCGCGTTTCGCGAAATCGCGGATCGCGAGCTCAATCTCGGGAAAGCTGAGCACGTCGGCGTCGCGGATCACCGGAACGACGAGGCCGCCTTCAGCGCCAACGGCCATGCCGATGTCGAAGTAGTGCTTCAGGACGATCTCGTCGCCCTGCACCTCGGCGTTCAACTGTGGGAAGGCCTTGAGCGCGCCGATTGCCGCTTTGACGAAAAACGACGCGATGCCAAGGCTGACGCCGTGCTGCTTTTGAAAGGCGTCCTTGCGGCGCTCACGGAGCGACATGACTGCTGTCATGTCGACTTCGTTGAACGTCGTGAGCATGGCCGCGTTGTGCTGCGCTTCGACGAGTCGGCGCGCAATGGTCTGGCGCCGCTTCGACATGCGCAGACGCTCTTCGCGCCGATCGCCTGAGCCTGTCTTGCGGTCGCCTGGCTGCAAGCCGCCGCGCGTCGACACCGCCGCTGTGGTTGCTGGTGCAGCGGCTTTGGCGGCGACCGCGCGGTCTCTGGGCACCGCGGCCTTGAGCACGTCCTGCTTCATGACGCGGCCGGCGGGACCGCTGGGCGGCACCGCTTCGATTTGAACGCCCCGTGTCCGGGCGACGTTCCGTGCGGTGGGTGTGGAGCGAACATCGCTCGCGTCACTCGGTGCAGTGCGGCGCGGCACCTCCGGAGATTCCTGCGCCGGCGGCTCGGGAGCCATCGCGGCAGGCGGCGCTGGGGGTGGCGCAGCTTCTTGACCGTCCAGGCCTTTTCGTCGATCACCCGCACCGGCTGCCGCGGCTTCGAGTACCGCCAGCACCTCCCCGACTTTGACATCGTCGCCTTCGCGATGCTTGATGGTGGACAAGACGCCTTCACGGTCGGCGCTGACTTCCAAATCGATCTTCTCGGTCTCGAGCTCCACGACGGGTTCGCCCATCGAGACGTGGTCGCCTTCTTGTTTCAACCACTTGGCGACCCGCGCCTCGACGACGGATTCACCGAGCTCGGGAACGACGATGTTGGTGGGCATAAAGAAGCTCAGACTTGCTTCGACAATACGCGATCCGTTTCGTGCGCATCAGCCTTCCGTTCGAACGCTTCGGCAATGATTGCCCTTTGGTTCACCGCGTGCCAGGCCGAGGAACCCTCCGCTGGACTTGAATGGCGCGGGCGCCCGATGTAGCGAAGCGCGCATCGGCCGTCGACGAGCTCCTCCAGCAACGGCTGGACGAAATGCCAGGCGCCCATATTCTCGGGCTCTTCCTGCACCCAGCAAATCTCGATGCGTCTCGAGTACTGCTCGACGAGTTGTGCGATCTCGTCGGATGGAAAGGGGTACAGCTGCTCGAGCCGCACGAGCGCGACGTCAGTGGCGGAGTTCTTGCGCTGCTCGCTGCTCACGAGATCCACATAGATCTTGCCGCTGCACAGAAGAAGGCGTCGAACATCGCCCGGTTGGCGCCTGGCTTCGTCGTCATCGATCGCGAACTGGAAACGTCCGTCGGTGAGCTCCCGCGGTGCCGATGCCGTGAGTGGATGACGCAGGAGGCTTTTCGGCGTGAGGATGACGAGCGGCAGCGGATCGGTCGTGAGAAGCAGCGCCTGCCGGCGGAGCAAGTGGAAGTATTGCGCTGCCGTCGTGCAGTTTGCGATGCGCATGTTGAGGTCGGCGGCGCCTTCCAGAAACCGCTCCAGCCGAGCACTCGAGTGGTCCGGTCCCTGCCCTTCGTACCCGTGCGGCAGGAGCATCGTCAACGCAGTGGAGAGCCCCCACTTGGCGCGTCCCGACGTGACGAACTCGTCGAGAACGACCTGCGCCCCGTTGATGAAGTCGCCGTACTGCGCCTCCCAGAGCACGAAACGGCCCTGTGCCTGAATGCTGTAGCCGAACTCGAACCCGAGCGCCGCGTTCTCGGAGAGCGGGCTGTTGTGGATCTCGAAAGACGCGCGTGCCCGAGGAAACGAAGCGAGCGGAATGTGTTTAGCGCCCGTGACCGAATCGTGAAGCACGGCATGCCGATGACTGAAGGTGCCTCGCTCGACATCCTCGCCAGTGAAACGAATGGGTATGCCGTCTTCGAGGATGCTTCCGAGCGCAAGCTCCTCGGCGGCAGACCAGTCGATGGTCCGATCGATCGGCTGATCCAGCATCGCGGCACGCCGCTCACGAGCGCGTTCGAGTTTGCGATGCACGGTAAATCCTTCGGGCAGCGCCAGCAGCTCGCGATTGAGCGCCACGAGCCTTTCGAGTGAAACCCCGGTCTGCGCGCGGCGCGCCGCTCCACTGGGCGGCACGTTCGGCAGCGGTGGCATGTACTCCTCGTCCGGCTTCAGCTCCGAGTAGGCACGCTCGAGGTCGCTGTGGTGGCGCTTTACGAGCTCACCGGGGAGCTCCTGTGGAACCTCGCCAGCTGTCACGAGCTGGTCTGCGTACTGCTCCCGCACCGTGGGATGTCGCGCGACAATCTGGTAAATCTCGGGCTGAGTAAACGAGGGCTCGTCCCCTTCGTTGTGGCCGTACCGGCGATAGCCGACGAGATCGATCAGGAAATCGAGCTTGAATTTGTGACGGTACGCCCATGACAGACGGGCCGCTTCGATGCAGGCGACCGGGTCGTCCGCGTTGACATGCACGATGGGAATCTTGAATCCGCGCGCCAGCCCACTCGCGTAGCTGGTGCTGTAGGACTCCTTGGGCGTCGCCGTGAACCCGAGCTGGTTGTTGGCGATGATGTGAATCATGCCGCCGACCTGATAGCCCTCGAGACGCGAAAGATTCAGCGTCTCGGCAACCACGCCCTGACCCGGGAACGCCGCGTCGCCGTGGATGATAATGGCAAGGACGCGGCCGGTCTCCAGCCGCGGTTCGCCGGCTGCGTCGACGGCCGCTGCCGCCGCCCGGGCCATCCCGTGCAGCACGGGATCCACCGCTTCGAGGTGACTCGGATTGGGAGGCATGGTGATCACCAGCGATTGCCGGCGTGTTCCGTCGAGCTCGTAGCGTGCACCCGCGTGATACTTCACGTCGCCCATCCACCCGAGATCGATCCGCCAGGACCTCGTGAAGAGCGGATCCTTGAACTCGCCCAGAATCTGCTCGTACGACTTCTGGAGAATGTGCGCGAGCACATTGAGCCGGCCGCGGTGCGCCATCGCGATCATGACGTGCGCGACGCCGGCCGCCGCGGCGTCGTTGATGATCTCGTCGAGGATCGGGATCATCATGTCGAGACCCTCGATCGAAAAGCGCGTCTTGCCCGGAAACGCACGGTGCAGGAAACGTTCGAACACCTCGACCTGCGTGATCCGATCGAGCAGCTCGCGCGCGTTGATCGGATCGATCGGCGGACGGAACCGTCGCGCCTCCACCGCCTCGCGAAGCCACACGCGTTCTTCGGGAACGAACACGTGGTTGTAATCGTGTCCGGCGGTGGCGCAATAGATTCCGCGTAGTTGCTCTACGGCTTCGAATGCGTTCGCGGCATTTCCCGCCGCGGGTCCGGCGACAATCGACGCGGGCAGACGTGCGAGCGTGTCTTTTGTGAGACCGTGCGATTCGGACAGTAGCGACGGATCGCCGACTGGATCGGTAAACCCCAACGGATCCAGACGCGCAGCAAGATGACCGAAGCGGCGGATTGATTCGGCGAGATTGAAAGTCGCGATTGCCGCGGTCAGATCGGTGGTGCGAAGCGACGCGGTATCGGGACTCGGCTCGCTTTCGATTTCAGGTGTCCATCGCGCAAATACGGCGCGCGTGGCGTCGTCTACGGATGCGGGATTATTCTGATAGCGCTGGTAGAGGTCGAAGACGTAGCCGGCATTGACCCCGGTAAATTCCTCCCACGGGTTCACCCTTCTAGATTACACGGATTGTTTTCGATTACGCGCAGTGAACACGGACGCACGGATGACGTGGAGTATGGGCATCTTCAAAACGTGACGCCCAACGCGAAGTGCGCGCGCGCCTTTCCGGATCGCGGCCATGCGACGTCGAGTCCCATTCGGATCACCGTGGCCGTCAGGAACACGCCGGCGCCGATTCCGCGATCGAATCGCTGATCTTTCAGCGCTTCGCCATGCGCGTAGACCGTTCCGTAATCGACGAAACCCTTGACGCCGAAGCGACTCAGCTGCAGAGGCGATGTCACAGGCACGCGAAGTTCCGCGGACAGCGCCGCGAGGTTGTCGCCGGCACGGTAGCCGAATCGATAGCCGCGCAACAGGGCTGTCCCGCCGACGAGCGGCTCTTCGTACGGCGGAAGGGGCGCACTCGCGTGGCTGGTGGTCAGACGAAGCGCGAGGACGGACGAGCCGACGAGCCCCACGTAACCACGCAGATCGGTGCTGCGACGATTGGCGTCTGGACTGCGCGCGAAGTTCAGATGCTCCCAGCTGA